>RFTM01000634.1 GCA_009923475.1 Gammaproteobacteria bacterium
AGTTCAATGGCGCGACGGCGCTGGCGACCGGGGTCAATTTCGCGATCCACTCGGACGCGCCGGTGACGCCGCTGGGACCGCTTTTCACCGCGTGGTGCGCGGTCAACCGGCGCACCGCCAGCGGCCGGGTCCTGGGAACGGCCGAGCGCATCGGGGTCGCCGACGCGCTGCGGACGATCACGCTGGGCGCGGCCTACACGCTTCGGCTCGACAGCGAGATCGGATCGATCGAATGCGGCAAGCGCGCCGACTTCTGCGTGCTGGAAGACGACCCCACCGAGGTGGGTGCGGAGCGACTGAAGGACGTGCCCGTGTGGGGCACGGTGCAGGGCGGCAGGGTGTTCCAGGCGTGAGGCCCTTGTTTTTACTCTCGGCTACGCACCGGCAGCACGCGTTCGGCTTCGGGCGTCGCGTGTTCATGGGGCGCCAGGCGGCCGCTTGATGGCGCGTGTGCCCGCCATCCTGATCGGCGGCTACCTGGGCGCGGGCAAGACCACGCTGGTCAACCATCTGCTGCGCCATGCCGACGGGCGGCGTATCGCGGTGCTCGTCAACGACTTTGGCGAGGTGTCCGTCGACGCCGACCTGATCCGCTACGCGGCCGAGCTCGGCTACCGGATCCGGCTGGTGGCCCTCGCGCGCCGCGCCGAGGGGCGGCTCTCGCTGCGGGTGGCGCCGGCGCTGGTGCGGGCCGGCACGCCGCTGGCCGAGACGCGCGGCGCGTACAACGCCGTGAGCATCGTCGGCGACGCGGTGGGGCGGATGTTCTTCCACGGCCTGGGTGCCGGGCAGATGCCGACCGCCTCGGCCGTCGTCGCCACCGGCGTCTCCAGCGTCAATTCCCCGCGGGCGATCTTCTCGTGCACGATGAGGAAGGTCATCAGTTTCGCCACGCTGGCCGGCGGGCCCGAGTAGTCGGCGCGGTCCTCCAGCAGCACGGCCCCGGTCGCGGCGTCGACCACGATGGCGCCCTTGAAGGCGGTGGCGTCGGGCACGCCGTCGTCCGGCCGGGTCGGAGC
>RFTM01000635.1 GCA_009923475.1 Gammaproteobacteria bacterium
CGGCAAGGCCTACGACACCATCGATGCCCTGCGCGTGTCGGCCAAGAAGGCCGGGGGAGACGGCGTGCTCGTGGGCGGGCCCACCGCAACCGAGGCCGACCTCGACGCGGCGTCGCAGCGCGACCTGCGCCTGCTCATCCCGATCGTGCTGGTCGTGGTGGTGCTCATCCTCGGCCTGCTGCTTCGGGCCATCTCGGCGCCGCTCATCCTCATCGCCACCGTCATCCTGTCGTTCCTCGCGAGCATGGGCATCGCATGCCTGGTGTTCGACATCTGGGGATTCGCCGGCGAGAGCCCCGCCCTCGCGCTGTTCGGGTTCATATTCCTTGTGGCGCTGGGCGTGGACTACAACATCTTCCTCATGGCCCGCGTGCGCGAGGAGACCGTGGAATACGGCACCCGCGAGGGCATGCTGCGCGGACTCGCCGTGACCGGCGGCGTCATCACGTCGGCGGGCATCGTGCTGGCAGGCACCTTCGCGGTGCTCGGCGTGCTGCCGCTGGTGAGCATCACGCAGATCGGGTTCCTCGTGGCCTTCGGCGTGCTGCTCGACACCCTCGTGGTGCGCACGCTCCTCGTTCCCGCGATCGTGCTCGACCTCGGTGATCGCACCTGGTGGCCCTCGGCGCTCTGGCGGCGCACCAGGCAGGCGCCGCGCTCCTAGCCCGAGCGGTGCTCCCAGCCCAGGCGTGACGGCGTCACGTCCTCTCCCGCGCGCAGGGCGCTCGAGTCGGCGCAAAAGGGCCGCTTGTACGTGAACCTCGTGCACCGCACGGCGGGCGCGCTGCCCGCGCAGTGGTCGCGCTACGCCGCCGAAGTGCTGCAGAAAATCGTCGACAAGGGCGAGACCATCGCGACGCGCAAGGCGTCGCAGAATGCCATCGAAGCGCTCGCGCCCGCGCTGCCGGAGCTCCTCGGCGGGTCGGCGGACCTCGCGGCGTCCCGCGGCATGAAGACCACCCGGGTCGGCGGCGGCCACCCCGATTACCGGGTGATCGCCGACCCGGCCGGCGACGCGC
>RFTM01000065.1 GCA_009923475.1 Gammaproteobacteria bacterium
TGGGACCGACGCGCGAGCACATCGGGCGCGAGAAAGCGGGCATCTTCCGGGCCGGTCGTCCGGTGGTGCTCGGCAGCGCCGACATGCCGGCGAGCGTGGTCGAAGCCACCGCGGCCCTCGGCTGCGAGGCGCTTTGGCCGGGGCGCGATTTCCAGGTCGAGCGGGACGCCGCCGAGGCCTCGCCGCAGGCGACCTGGACTTGGCGCGGCACGGGCGCCTCGCTCGCCGGGCTCGCATTCCCGGGGCTGCCCGCGCCGGCGTTGCCGGGGCCGATCCAGTACCACAACGCTGCGGCGGCGATCGCGGCCTTCATGGCGCTCGCGAAGCGGCGTCCCGAGATCGGGCGCGCGGTCGCAGCCGCGTCGGGCGACCCGTCCGCTGCTTGGGTCGCGACGGCGCTGCGCCGCACGCAGCTCCGCGGCCGCTTCCAGCGCATCGCCGAGTGGCCGGCGGGCGGACCGGAGTGGATCCTCGATGTGGCGCACAACGAAGACGCGGCCCGCGTGCTCGCCGAGGCGCTCGCCGCGCGGCCGGCGGCCGGACGCACCTACGCGGTCGCCGGCATCCTGCAGGACAAGGACGCCGCGGCGATCGGCGAGGCCTTGCAGGGCGTGATCGACGGGTGGGTGCTCTGCGGACTGCCCGGCGATCGCGGCGGCGATGCCGAGTCGCTGCGTCGCCGTCTGCCGTCCGCCTGCCGCAGCGTCGCGCTCGCGCCCGATGTGGAACATGCCTGCGGCGCGGCCCTCGCGCTCGCCCGGCCGGGCGACCGCATCGTCGTGCTCGGCTCCTTCATCACCGTCGGGCCGGCGCTCGATTGGCTTGGGCTATAATTTCGCCTTGGATACCGCACTGCGCAATCGCCTCACCGGCGCCGTCATCCTGGTGCTGCTCGCGGTGCTGCTGCTGCCCGAACTGCTCACCGGTTCCGGTCGCCAGCCCGCGCCGCCGCCGGTGGCCAAGGATGATGACGGCCCGCCGCGCCAGACCTACACCGTCGACCTCACCGACGCGGCGAAGGTGCCGGTCGGCACCGTGCCTGCGCGCTCCTTGACGACCGCGGCCGCCCCCGCCGAGGCGCCGCCACCGGTCGACGCCCCCGTCCAACTGCCGGTGCCGCCGGTGACCACGCCGTCTGCGACGGCCAGCACGACGCCGGCGACGCCCGGCGCCCCGCCCGCGACCGCCAGCGCGCCTCCTGCCGCCACGACGCCGAGCGCGACGCCGCCCGCGGCTCCGCCGACGGCCACGGCGACGCCACCCAAGGTCGCACCGCCCAAGGCCGCGCCGCCCGCCACGGCGGCGCCCACCAAGGCCGAGCCCCCCAAGGCCGCGCCACCCGCCACGGCGGCCACATCTGCGGGCGCGTCGGGCTATTTCGTGCAGGTCGGCACCTTCGGCACCCGGGAACGCGCCGAAGTGCTGCAGCGCGACCTCACGCGCCGCGGCTTCAAGGTGACCATCAACGAGACCTCGCGCGACACCAAGTCGTTCTTCCGCGTGCGGGTCGGTCCTGTCGCCGACCGCAAGGCGGCCGAGGCCCTGGAGCTGCGGCTGCGCCCGCTGGCGCCCGACCGGGCGATCGTGGCGGTGCCCTGATGGCCACCGCCCGGGGCGCGCACCACAGCGGCGTCCGGGCTTGCGGTACACTGCGCGCCCTCGCAGCAGCGGCGGGAGTTCCGGCGTGACGCCATTCGACTACGCCTTCATCGCGGTCCTGGTGGCCTTCGCGGCCCAGGGGCTCATCCACGGGTTCATCCGCGAACTCTCCGGCATCATCGCCTGGGTCATCTCCATCTGGGCGTCGTTGCGTCTCGCTTCGGCGTTCGAGCCTTTCGTGTACTCCCTGGCCGATTCGCCGACCTCTCGCTGGCTCATCGCGAGCCTCATCGTCGGTACCGTGGTCTACGTCGCCGTCATCCTGGTCGGCCGCGTGATCACCCGCGCCATCGCCGAATCGGTCGCCGGCCCCATCAACCGCATGCTGGGTCTCCTGTTCGGCGCCGCCAAGGCGCTGGTGGTGGCGGGCGTCGCCACCTTCATCGGCCTGCAGTTCGGCCTCTCCAAGCAGGAGTGGTGGAAGAAGTCGCACCTCGCGCCCGTGGCCATGCACGCGTCCTTGCTGCTCGACCGGGTGGTCGACTTCCGCACGCTGCTCTCGGCCGATCGCCGCTTCGAGATGCCCGAGGCCATGAAAGAGACCGAGCAGCGCGCGCGCGAGCTCATGAAGGACATCGGCGAGGCGACGGCGCCGCCGCCGCGGGAGGAGTGAGGCATGTGCGGTATCGCAGGCATCGTCGGCACCTCGCCCGTCAACCAGCGGCTCTATGACGCGCTGACGGTGCTGCAGCACCGCGGCCAGGACGCCGCCGGCATCGTCACCGCCGTCGACGGCCTCGTCTGCATGCGCAAGGGGCAGGGCCTGGTGCGCGATGTGTTCAACCAGCAGGACATGCTCGAGCTGCGCGGCGACATCGGCATCGGCCATGTGCGCTACCCGACGGCGGGCTGCGACAGCGCCTCCGAGGCGCAGCCGTTCTACGTGAACGCGCCCTACGGCATCGTGCTCGGCCACAACGGCAACCTCACCAACGCCGCCGAGCTCGCCGACGTGCTGACCCGCGAGGAGCGGCGCCACCTCAACACCAGCTCCGATTCCGAGGTGCTGCTGAACGTGCTCGCCTCCGAGCTGCAGCGCGTCGGCACGCCGCGCATCACCGCCGCCGACGTGTTCGCCGCGGTGACGGCGCTCTACCGGCGCTGCCGCGGCGGCTATGCCGTGGTGGCGATGGTCATCGGCCACGGCATCCTCGGCTTCCGCGATCCGAACGGCATCCGGCCGCTGGTGCTCGGCCGTCGCGACACCGCGAAGGGCCCCGAGTACATGCTCGCCTCCGAGTCGGTGGCGCTCGACATGCTCGGCTTCGGCAGCGTGCGCGACATCGCGCCGGGCGAGGCCGTGTTCATCGACGAGCAGGGCCGCCTGCACACCCAGCAGTGCGTGGCGACGACCCGGCAGGCGCCCTGCATCTTCGAGTACGTCTACTTCGCGCGTCCCGACAGCATCATCGACAACGTCTCGGTGCAGCGCGCGCGCATGCGCATGGGCGACCGGCTCGCCGAGAAGATCCGCCGCGAGCGCCCCGACCACGACATCGAGGTCGTGATCCCCATCCCCGACACCAGCCGCACCGCGGCGCTGCAGGTCGCGCAGCACCTCGGCATCAAGTACCGCGAGGGGTTCATCAAGAACCGCTACATCGGCCGCACCTTCATCATGCCCGGGCAGGAGCAGCGCAAGAAGTCGGTGCGCTCCAAGCTCAACGCCATCGACCTCGAGTTCCGCAACAAGAACGTGCTGCTGGTCGACGACTCGATCGTCCGCGGCACGACCTCGGCGCAGATCATCGAGGTCGCGCGCGAGGCGGGGGCCCGCAAGGTCTACTTCGCCTCCGCGGCGCCGCCGGTGCGCTTCCCGAACGTCTACGGCATCGACATGCCCGCGGCCGACGAACTGGTCGCGGCCGGCCGCACCGAGGAAGAGGTGCGACAGGCGATCGGCGCCGATTGGCTCGTCTACCAGGACCTCGACGACCTGATGCAGGCCTGCCGCCACGACGACGCTCGCGTCAACGAGTTCGACACCTCCTGCTTCTCGGGCCAGTACGTCACGGGCGATGTCACGCCCGAGTACCTCGCGCGCCTGCAGCAGGACCGCTCCGATGCCGCCAAGGCGCGGCGCCGCGGCCCGAGCAACCTCAAGGTCGTGCGCGGCGTCTGAGCGCAGCGCCCGTCGCGCACCCGGTCGTGGAGCACAACCCGCTGCAGGCGCCGACCCCGTCGGCCTGGGTCGACGAGGCCGTGCGGCGCTGGCCGGCGCTGCTCTCCGACCACGCCAACTGCGAGAAGAAAGCCGCCTCGACGGCGCTGGCGCTGATGTTCGCCTACCCCGAGGACCGCGAGCTCGCCGCGCGGCTCTCGCGCCTCGCGCGCGAGGAACTGCGGCACTTCGAGCAGGTCGACCGGCTGATGCAGGAGCAGGGCGTGCCCTATCTGCGGCAGAAGCCCGGGCGCTACGCCTCGATGCTGCGCGCGGCGATGCGCACCCACGAACCCTGGCGCAAGCTCGACCTGCTGCTCTGCGGCGTGCTCATCGAGGCGCGCTCCTGCGAGCGCTTCCGGTTGCTCGCGGCGCGTCCGGAAGGGGCGGGGCTGCCGGCGCCGGTCGCCGGGCTCTATGCGGCGCTCGAGGCCTCCGAGGCGCGGCATTTCCAGCTCTACCTGAAGCTCGCCGAGCGGCACGCTCAGGCGGCGGGCCTCGATGACGCGCGCGGCGTCGTGGCGCGCCGCCTCAAAGAATTGGCCGCGGTGGAGGCCGAGGCCGCCACCTCTCCCGACCCCGAGTTCCGCTTCCACTCGGGTGCGCCCGCCGGCGAGCCCGCGCCGGCCTCAGGCGAAGGGCAGCGGGACCCGCGCGAAGCCTGAACCGTCGAAGCTGAGCGCGCTGCCCCGCTCGTACCAGGCGTCGAGCACGACGCGCAGCGCCGGCTTGCCGTCGACGAGGTGCAGGTGCTCGGCCGGCCGGTGGGTATGGCCGTGCACCATCAGGTCGGTGCCGGTGGCGCGGAAGGCCGCGACCACGGCGTCCGGCGTCACGTCCATGATCTCGGCGCGCTGCGCCGCCACATGCGCCTTGCTGCCGGCGCGCGCGGCGTCGGCCAGCGTCTGCCGCGCCTCGAGCGGCAGCGCCAGCACCCGCTCGCGGAACGCGGGCGCGCGCACCGTGCTGCGCAGTTCCTGGTAGGCCGCGTCGCCGGTGCAGAGCAGGTCGCCGTGCGTCAGCAGCACCCGCCGCCCGCAGAGCGTCGCGACGCAGGGGTCGGGCAGCACCGTCGCGCCGGTGCGCGAGCTGAAGCCCGCGCCGTACAGGAAGTCGCGGTTGCCCGGCATCACGAACACCGGCACGCCGGAGGCGGCGAGCGCCGCGATCTCGCGGCAGACGAGGTCGCGCGCGGGGTCCGGGTCGTCATCGCCCACCCAGGACTCGAAAAGGTCGCCGAGGATGTGCAGCGAGGCCGCCGCGCGCGCCTCGCCGCGCAGCAGGCCGATGAAGGCCTCGATGGCCTTCGGCGCCGCCGCTTCGAGGTGCAGGTCGGAGACGAACAGATGATTCACGCGGCGATTGTATGGTAATTTTTCGTCATGGCCCTTCCGCAGGCCGGCGCCCCGGCCCCGGCCGCTCCCGTCACGCGTTTCGCGCCGTCCCCGACCGGCGAACTGCACCTCGGCAACGCGCGCACCGCGCTCTTCAACTGGCTGCTGGCGCGCGGGCGCGGCGGGCGCTTCCTGCTGCGCATCGAAGACACCGACGCCGGCCGCAGCCGCACCGAGTACGCGACGCAGATCCTCGACGACCTGCGCTGGCTGGGGCTCGACTGGGACGGTGACATCGTCGTGCAGTCGGCGCGCGGCCCGGCCTATGCCGAGGCGCTCGCCCGGCTCGAGGCCGACGGCCGCGCCTATCCCTGCTACTGCACGCCGGTCGAGATCGAGGTCAGCCGCCGCAGCCAGCTCGCCGCCGGCCGGCCGCCGCGCTATGCCGGCACCTGCCGCCACCTGGATGCCCACCAGCGCGCCGCACGGCTCGCCGAGGGCCGGCAGCCGACGCTGCGCTTCCGCGTGCCCGACGCCGGCCGCATCGCCTTCACCGACCTCGTGCACGGCGAGCAGGTATTCGATTGCGCCGACATCGGCGACTTCGTGCTGCGGCGCGCGGACCACAGCGCCGCGTTCTTCTTCTCGAACATCCTCGACGACGCCGACAGCGGCGTCACGGTGGTGCTGCGCGGCGAGGACCATCTCTCCAACACCCCGCGCCAGCTGCTGATCGCCGAGGCCCTCGGCCTGCGCGCGCCGGCCTACGGCCACCTGTCGCTGATCACCGGCCCGGACGGTGCGCCGCTCTCGAAGCGCCTCGGCGCGAAGACGCTGCGCGAGCTGCGCGAGACCGGTTTCCTGCCGGTCGCGCTCGTCAACCACCTCTATCGCCTCGGGCACTCGGGCGAGGCCGAGGGCCTGCAGCACCTCGACGCCCTCGCGCGCGCCTTCGACACCACGCGGCTCGTGCGCTCGCCCGCGCGCTTCGATCCGGCGCAGCTCGAGTCCTGGCAGAAGGCCGCGGTGCAGGCGCTCACGCCCGAGGCCGCGCTCGAGTGGCTGCGCCCGGCGTTGCCGGCGGGGCTCGCCCCTGCCGCGGCCCAGGGCTTCGTCGATGTCATCCGCCACAACCTGGCGCTGCCCGCCGAGCTTGCGCCCTGGTCGGCGGTGGTCTTCGGCGAGCTGCCGCCGCCCGCCGCCGCCGAGCAGGCCCTGTTGGCCGAGGCGGGCCCGGAATTCTTTGCCGCCGCCGCCGCCGCGCTGCGCGACCGCGCCGCCGGGCTCGCGGGCGGCGATCCCGCCCCCTGGAAGGCCGCCACCGCCGCGATCGCCGCCGCCACCGGGCGCAAGGGACCCGCGCTCTTCAAGCCGCTGCGCGTCGCGCTCACCGGCCAGCTGCAGGGGCCGGAGCTCGCGCCGCTCATCGCGCTCATGACCCCGGCCCGCGCCATCGCGCGGCTCGAGCGGTTATCATCCCGCGCCCCATGATCCGCATCCACGATTCGCTCACCGGCCAGAAGCAGGACCTGCGCCCGATCCGTCCCGGCGAGGTGCGCATGTACCTCTGCGGCGACACGGTCTACGACTTCTGCCACATCGGCCATGCCCGCTCGAAGGTGGCCTTCGATGTCGTGCGCCGCCATCTCGCGCACCGCGGCTACCGCGTCGTGTTCGTGCGCAACATCACCGACATCGACGACAAGATCATCCGCCGCGCCGCCGAACTCGGCGAGCCTATCGGCACCTTCACCGAGCGCTACATCGCCGCGATGCACGAGGACTACGACCGCCTCAACATCATGCGCCCCGACCACGAGCCCCGCGCCACGCAATATGTCCCCGGCATGGTGGCGCTCGCGCAGAGGCTCATCGAGCGCGGCCACGCCTATGTCGCCGACGACGGCGATGTCATGTACTCCGTATCGTCGTTCGCGCCCTACGGGCAGCTCTCGGGCAAGAAGCTCGCGGACCTGCGCGCCGGTGCGCGCATCGAGGTCGACGCCGCCAAGCGTGATCCGCTCGACTTCGTCCTCTGGAAGCGCGCCAAGCCGGGCGAGCCGTCCTGGGATTCGCCCTGGGGTCCGGGCCGCCCCGGCTGGCACATCGAGTGCTCGGTGATGTCCGCGGACATCCTCGGCGACGAGTTCGACATCCACGCCGGCGGCATGGACCTCAAGTTCCCGCACCACGAGAACGAGATCGCCCAGTCCTGCGCGGCCACGGGCGCGCACTTCGCCCACCTCTGGATGCACAACGGCTTCGTCAACGTCGACGACGAGAAGATGTCGAAGTCGCTCGGCAACTTCTTCACCATCCGCACCGTGCTCGACTCCGGCAAGGTCCGTCATCCCGAGGTGCTGCGCTACTTCCTCATCGGCAGCCAGTACCGCGGCCCGATCAACTATTCTTTGGCGCAGATCGGTCAGGCCGACGCCGCGCTCGGCCGCCTTTACACCGCGCTGCGCGGGCTCGATGCGCCGCCGGTGGCGGCGCCCGTGATGCCGGTGGGCGAGGGCGCGGGCGCGGCCGACACCGTCGGCGCCGCCTGGCAGGCCTTCCACGCCGCCATGGACGACGACTTCAACACCCCCGAGGCGCTGGCCGTGCTGCAGGGCCTCGCAGGCGAGATCAATCGCGCGAGCGTAGCAGGCGACGGCGCGCGCGCCACGGCCCTCGGCCGCACGCTGCGCGAGATGGGCGCCGTGCTCGGCGTGCT
>RFTM01000066.1 GCA_009923475.1 Gammaproteobacteria bacterium
GGTCCAGATCAAGCTCGATGCGTTTGACTACTCCGTCTACGGGATGCTCTCTGGAAAGCTCACCTACATTAGCTCCGACACGCTGGTGGAGCAGGCACCCAATGGTCAGTCGACGAGTTCCTATCGGGCGCAGATCAAGCTCGATAGTGTCCAAGCCAATCTGGCCCTGGCCAAGGTAGCCCTCAAGCCTGGCATGACGGCGACCATTGATGTCAAGACCCGCACCCGCAGCGTCTTGCCCGAGGCGCACGGCCCGACGCGCACGTGGACGATCCAGGCGTCCTTCATCCTGGCCTCGGCGGGCGGCGGCTCATCCACGAGACCATCCGCCGCATGATCGGCCGCGTGGTGGGGGACCTCATCGAGGCGACGGGAGCGCGCATCGCGGCGGCCGCGCCGGCCTCCATCGACGACGTGCGCGCGCAGCCCGCGCCGCTGGTGGCGATGAGCGACGCGGTCTACGCCGAGCACATCGAGCTCAAGCGCTTCCTCAACGCCAACCTCTACCGTCACAGCCGCGTGCTGCGCATGACCGAGAAATCGCGGCGCGTGCTGCGCGAGCTCTTCGAGGCCTTGCTGGAGGACATCGACCTGCTGCCCGCCGAGCACCGGCGCGCGGCGGCCGCGGCCGAGGCCGCGGGCGGCCGCTCGGCGCGCGCGCGCGTGGTGGCCGATTACGTGGCGGGGATGACGGACCGCTTCGCGATCCTCGAGCACCGGCGCCTGTTCGACCCCGACGCCCGGTCCTGACGCACGGTCCCCGAGGGCGGCGGCTACTGCAGCTTCGCCGCCTCGTCGCGCAGTTCGCGGCGCAGGATCTTGCCGACGTTGGTCTTCGGCAGGTCCTTCCTGAAATAGACGTGCTTCGGCATCTTGTAGCCCGTGAGCGAGGCGCGGCAATGCTCGAGCAGCGCCTCCTCGGTGAGCGCCGGGTCCTTGCGGACCACGAACAGCACCACGGCCTCGCCCGAGTGCTCGCTCGGCTGCGCGACGGCCGCCGCCTCGAGCACGCCGGGGTGCGTCACGGCGACGCCCTCGACCTCGTTCGGGTACACGTTGAAGCCGGACACGTTGATCATGTCCTTCTTGCGGTCCTCGATGTAGACGAACCCGCGCTCGTCCATGCGGCCGATGTCGCCGGTGCGCAGCCAGCCGCCCTGCAGCATGACCTTCGCGGTCTCTTCCGGACGGTTCCAGTAGCCCTGCATCACCTGCGGGCCGCGCACGCAGATCTCGCCCGACTGGCCGATGGGCAGCATGTTGCCGTCGTCGTCGGCGATGCCGATCTCGGTGGAGGAGATCGGCAGGCCGATGGAGTCGTTGAAATCCTCGGTGATGGGGTTGATGCAGGCCCCGGGCGAGGTCTCGGTGAGGCCCCAGGCCTGCGTCAGGATGCAGCCCGTCACCTGCTTCCAGCGCTCGGCGACGGCGCGCTGCACGGCCATGCCGCCGCCCAGCGTGCAGCGCAGCTGGCTGAAGTCCACCTTCTCGAAGCCCGGCGTGTGCAGCAGCGCATTGAACAGCGTGTTGACGCCCGAGATGAAGGTGAAGGGGTGCTTCTTCAGCTCCTTGACGAAGCCCGGGAAGTCGCGCGGGTTGGTGATCAGGATGTTCGTCCAGCCGAGCCGCAGGAAGACGATGCAGTTACCGGTGAGCGCGAAGATGTGGTACAGCGGCAGCGCCGTGATGGCGGTGCCATGCGTGCCGCGCGGCCAGGCGGGTTCGGTCCAGGCCGTCGACTGCAGCGTGTTCGCCACGATGTTGCCGTGGCTCAGCATCGCGCCCTTCGAGACGCCGGTGGTGCCGCCGGTGTATTGCAGGAAGGCGAGGTCGTCGTGGTCGAGGTCGGTCTGGCGCAGCGCATGGCGCGCGCCCGCGGCCAGCACGTCGAGGAAGCGGTGATGGCCGGGCAGCTCCCAGGCCGGCACCTGCTTGCGCACGCGGCGCACCACGAAGTCGACGATCGGGCCCTTCGGGAAGCCGAGCAGCTCGCCGACGCTGGTGACGACCACGTGCTTGACCTGCGTGCGGCCGATGACCTCCTGCAGGACGTGCGCGAAGTTCTCGAGGATGACCACGGTCTCGGCGCCGGAATCCTTGAGCTGGTGCTCGAGCTCGCGGGCGGTGTAGAGCGGGTTGGTGTTGACCACCGTGCCGCCGGCGCGCAGCACGCCGAAGAGGGCGATCGGGTACTGCAGCAGGTTCGGCATCATGATGGCGACGCGGCCGCCGCGCTTGAGGCCGGTGTGCTGCTGCAGCCAGGCGCCGAAGGCGCGGGTCTGCGCGTCGAGCTCGCGGTAGGTGATCGGGCGGCCCATCTGGATGAAGGCGACGCGGTCGGCGTAGCGCGCGAAGCTCTCCTCGGCGAGCTGCGCCACCGAGCGGAGCTGGCTGGCGTCGATGTCGGCCGGGACGCCGGGCGGATAGGAGTTGATCCAGTAGCGGGAGTAGGTCATGCCCGCGACTCTAGCGGGGGGTCAGCGGCTCAGCAACGGCTTCAGGGCGGGCCACATGGTGTCGAGCATCAGGGGCTGGGCCTTGGCCGTGGGGTGCAGTCCGTCGGCCTGGATCATCCCCGGCTCGAGCGCGATCTTTGAGAGGAAGAAAGGCTCGAAGGCGACCTTGTGGCGACGCGCGAGGTCGCGGAACACCTGCTCGAAGCCGGTGGCGTACTTGGCGCCGTAGTTGGGCGGGATCTTCATGCCGAGCAGCACCACCCGGGCGCCGGCCTCCCTCGAGAGGACGATCATGCGGTCGAGGTTGGCGCGGGAGGTCTCGAGGGGCAGGCCCCGCAGGCCGTCGTTGCCCCCCAGCTCGATGATGACGATCGCCGGGCGGTGCACGGACAGCGCCCGGGGCAGCCGGGCGAGCCCCCCGGTCGTGGTCTCGCCGCTGACGCTGGCATTGACCACGCGGTACCCGTAACCTTGCGCCTGCAGGCGGTCCTGCAGCAGGGCGACCCAGCCCTCTTTGGCCGCCAACCCGTAACCGGCGCTGATGCTGTCCCCCACCACCAGGATGGCGGGCGGACGCGTGTCGGCGGATGCCGGAGCCGCGAGCACAAGGCCCATCGCCAAGGAATACAGCAGCTTGAGCAACAAAGAAATCGTCCTCGAGGCACAGGGACTGGGCAAGGAGGTTAGCAGCCCGGAGGGGCCGCTCGCCATCGTCCGCGACGTCTCCCTGCAGGTGCGCGCCGGCGAGTCGGTCGCCATCGTCGGCGCCTCGGGCGCGGGCAAGTCGACCCTGCTCGCGCTGCTGGCCGGCCTCGACCTGCCGACCACCGGCCGCGTGCTGCTCGCCGGGCAGGACCTCAACGCCCTCGACGAGGACGGCCGCGCCCGGCTGCGCGCCGAGCGGGTCGGCTTCGTGTTCCAGTCCTTCCACCTCGTGCCGGCGCTGACCGCGCTCGAGAACGTGATGCTGCCGCTCGAGCTCGCCGGCCGCCGCGACGCCCGCGCCGGCGCGCGCGAGGCGCTCGAGCGCGTCGGTCTCGGCAGCCGCGTCGGCCATTACCCGCGGCAGCTGTCGGGCGGCGAGCAGCAGCGCGTCGCCATCGCCCGCGCCTTCGTGGTGCGTCCGGCGGTGCTGTTCGCCGACGAGCCCACCGGCAACCTCGACACCGCGACCGGCGGCCGCATCGCCGACCTGTTGTTCGACCTGAACGCGGGTTCCGGCACCACCATCGTGCTGGTCACGCACGACCGCGCGCTCGCCGCGCGCTGCGGCCGCGTCTGCATCATGGAGGCGGGGCAGCTCGCCCCGGGCTGACATGGCCGCCGTCAACGCCGTCCCGCTCGCGCTTCGGCAGCTCGGCCGCGAATGGCGCTCGGGCGAACTTGGCATCCTGCTGCTCGCGCTCACGGTGGCGGTGGCGGCGCTCACCGGCGTCGGCTTCCTCGTCGACCGCATCAAGCAATCGGTCGCGCTGCAGGCGAACGAGGTGCTCGCCGCCGACCTGCGCCTCGAGTCGCCGCGCGAGATCGGCGACGCCTACGAGCGAGAGGCCCGCCGCCGCGGGCTCAAGACGGCGCGCAGCACCTCGGTGCTCAGCATGGCGCAGCTCGGCGAGGCGACGCAGCTCGCCAACCTGCGCTTCGTCAGCGAAGGCTACCCGCTGCGCGGCTCCATCGGCGTCGCGGACGCGCCCTTCGGCGCGCCGGTCGCGGTGTCGTCCGGGCCGCCGCGCGGCGAGGCCTGGCCCGACTCCAAGCTGCTCTCGACGCTCGGCGGCAAGCTCGGCGACACGGTCTCGGTCGGCGAGGTGTCCCTGCGCGTCAGCCGCGTGCTCATCACCCGTCCCGACCAGGGCGGCGGCTTCGCCGAGCTCGCGCCCTCGATGCTCGTGAACCGCGCCGACCTCGCGGCGGCCGACCTGCTGCAGCCCGGTTCGCGCGCGAGCCAGGCCGTGCTGTTCGCCGGCGAGCCGAAGGCCGTCGCCGATTTCCAGCGTTGGCTCGACGGCGCGCGCGAGCGCGGCCAGCGCCTGCTCGACGTCAAGGAGGCGAGCCCGCAGATCCAGACCGCGACCGACCGCGCGGGGCGTTTCCTGTCGCTCGCGAGCCTGGTCGCCGTGCTGCTCTGCGCGGTGGCGGTCGCCATGGCGGCGCGGCGCTACGTGCAGCGCCATCTCGACTCGGTCGCGCTGCTCAAGACCCTGGGCGCGAGCCGGATGTTCACGCTCGCCGTGTCGCTCGTGCAGCTGCTCGTGATCGCGGTCGCGGCCTCCGTCATCGGCGCCGCGCTCGGCTTCGTGGCCCAGGAGTGGCTGCTGCGCGCGCTCAAGGGCCTGCTGCGCGCCGACCTGCCGCCCGCCGGCTTCGCGCCGCTCGGCCTCGGCTTCCTCACCGCCATCGCGCTGCTCGCGGGCTTCGCGCTGCCGCCGCTCCTGCAGCTGTCGCGCGTGCCCGCCATCCGCGTGCTGCGCCGCGATGTCGGCGCGCCGACCCCGCTCGTGTGGCTCGCCTTCGGTCCGGCGGTGCTCGCGGTGGCTTTCCTCGTGTGGTGGGTGGTGCGCGAGCCGCGCCTCTTCGCGGGCTTCACCATCGGCCTCGCGGCGTTCCTCGTCGTGCTCACGGCCGCCGGTTGGCTGCTGGTGCGGCTCGCCGGTTCGCTGCGCGGCACGGTCGGCGTGTCCTGGCGCTACGGCGTCGCCAACCTCAGCCGCCGCCGCGCCGAGAGCATCGTGCAGATCGTCGCCTTCGGCCTCGGGCTCATGGTGCTGCTGCTGCTGGCGGTGGTGCGCAACGACCTGTTGTCCGACTGGAAGCGCAGCCTGCCCGCGGACCTCCCCAACTTCTTCTTCATCAACATCCCGCCCGACGTGCAGGCCGAGTTCCGCATGTTCCTCGAGGCGCGCGGCGCCAAGACCGCGCGCGCGCTGCCCATGATCCGCGCGCGCTTGACGCAGATCGACGGCCAGCCCATCGAGGCCCTCAAGTTCAAGGACGACCGCGGCGAACGTTTCGCCGAGCGCGACCAGAACATCACCTGGCAGGCCGAGCTCGGCGACGACAACAAGATCATCGCGGGCCGTTGGTGGACCCCCGCCGACCACGGCAAGGCCTTGGTGTCGATCTCGGAGGAGTACCAGCAGGGACTCGGGCTCAAGCTCGGCGACCGCATGACCTTCGACGTGGCGGGCGAGACCTTCGAGGCCGAGGTCGCGAGCGTGCGCAAGATCGAGTGGGACAGCTTCCAGCCGAACTTCTTCCTCGTGTTCCCGCCGGGGCTGCTCGACGAGCTCGCCGGCACCTGGATGACGAGCGCCTACCTCAAGCAGGGCGACGGCAAGGTGGTCGCCGAGCTCGTGCGCCGCTACCCGAGCGTGTCGGTCTTCGACCTCGACGACATCCTCACGCAGGTGCGCGGCGTCATCGACAAGGCGGCGCTCGCCGTGCAGAGCGTGTTCATCTTCACGCTGTTCGCCGGCATCGTGGTGCTGCTCGCGGCGGTGCAGGCGACGCGCGACGAGCGCCGTTACGAGAGCGCCATGCTGCGCACCCTCGGCGCGAGCCGCGGCACCGTGGCGCGCGGCATCCTCGCCGAGTTCTCCGCGCTCGGGCTGCTATCGGGGCTGCTGGCGGCCATCGGCGCGACGCTCGCGGGCTACTTCATCGCCCGCGAGTTCCTCGAGGTGCCGTACGGCTTCGAGGCGACGCTCTGGATCGTGGGGCTGCTCGGCGGCGGACTGCTGGTGGCCGCCAGCGGTTGGCTCGCCACGCGCTCCGTGCTGGAACAGCCGCCGGCGAGTACCCTACGCGGCGGATGAGCCCGCACGGCGGGTGACCAGACGAGGGGGATGATGATGCGCGAACCGCCTGTCCCGTCCACGCAGGCCAAGATGGTCGGTTGGTACGACCTCGGCGTGCTCGCCCAGTCGGCGTGGATGATGACCATCGCCAACCTCTTCGGCCGGCACTCCGACTCGCGCCTCATCGAGGCGCTGTCCAACCAGCCGCAGGGCGTGTTCCGTTTCGAGGCCGACGCGCCGGACGGCGATCTCTGGCTCGATTTCGTGAGCGACGTCGGTGACGGCTTCAACCCCACCTATGCCGTGGCGCGCGGCGTCGCGGCCCGCGAGCTCGCGGTGCAGGGCGCCGACGGCGCCACCGTGCACACGCGCGCCGGCAGCGTGCTCGTGTTCGGCGGCGACCAGGTGTATCCCTATCCCACGCGCGGCGCCTACGAGGAGCGCACCGAGGCGCCGTACGCCGCGGCTTTCGCCGCCGCCGGTCGCACCCCGAAGGTGTTCGCGGTGCCGGGCAACCACGACTGGTTCGACAGCCTGGTCGCGTTCTCGCGGCTCTTCTGCCGGCCCGACCGCGGTTTCGCGGGCTGCGCCACCGGCCAGACCCGCAGCTACTTCGCCTTGCAGCTGCCCGGCGACTGGTGGCTCTGCGCGGTCGACCTGCAGTTCGGCTCCGAGATGGACGAGCCGCAGGAAGCCTATTTCCGCGAGGTCGCGCGCAAGATGGGCCCGGACGCGAACATCATCCTCTGCGTGCCGAGCCCGCAGTGGATCTACGAAGAGAGCTACCCCGACGTCGAAGGCTACTCCGACGACTCCTTGCGCGACCTCGAGCAGCGCGTGCTCGGGCGCAAGATCGCCGTGTTCCTCACCGGCGACCTGCACCACTACAAGCGCCACGAGGGCGCCGATGGCCAGCAGAAGATCGTCTCCGGCGGCGGCGGCGCGTTCCTGCACCCCACGCATGTGCCGGAGGGCGACCAGCTGCGCACCGGCCACAAGCTGCGCGCCACCTTCCCCGACGCCGACACCTCGCGCAGCCTCACTTGGCGCAACCTGCTCTTCCCCTGGCTCAACCCGGGGTTCATGGGCCTCGTCGGGATCTTCTACCTGCTGTCGGCGTGGTTCGCGTCCGCCACCTTCGGGCCCGAGGACCTCACCTCGCTGCCGGCGGCGCTCAAGGCCGCCCTCGAGGGCGCGCTGCGCGAGCCGGTGAACGGCCTCTGGCTGCTGCTGTTCGTCGTCGCGATCATCTTCTTCACCGACACCCACTCCAAGTGGTATCGCCTCGTCGGCGGCTTCGCGCACGCCTGCGCCCACCTTGCGGCGGCGTTCCTCGCCGGTTGGCTGTCGCTGTGGTTCACCACCCAGGCGCTGGGCCTGCCGTTCGGCAGCATCACGCAGATGGCGCTCGCGGGCGTCATCACCTTCCTCGTCGGCGCGGTCGCCGGCGCGCTGGTGATGGGCGGCTACCTGTTCCTTTCATTGAGGGTGTTCGGCCGCCACGCCAACGAGGCCTTCTCCTCGCTGCGCGTGCAGGACTACAAGCAATGGCTGCGCCTGCGCATCGACGCCGCGGGCGCGCTCACCATCTACGCCAT
>RFTM01000067.1 GCA_009923475.1 Gammaproteobacteria bacterium
CAAACAATTAATGGAGTCTTGCAAGACTCTAATAATTACAAAAGTATGATGTATCCAAATACATATACTCCAGTTTCTATGAACAATGGTGTTACAGCTACCGCTAACAAAAAGACTAGTGCAATAAATAATGGCACGGCTAAGCCAACTACAACTAGTACTAATGTCGGGGTTGCACCTAGTGGTGGATACAACAACACCTACATCAACTCTGTCTATGACGACATTGACGCAAAGCAAAAGGCCATTCAAGACGAGGACATCAAGCGTCGTGATCGCTTTGAGGGCGAGGCCAACCAAGCGTGGTCGGAGATGCAGACCGCGGCCAACGCTGCCCCACCCGAGATTGACTCCAAGAACCAGATGTTCACAATGCTGGCCGCCAACATCGCCAAGGTCCTGAACCCAAACATCGACGGCCCTGGCCAGGCGAGCCAGCTCATGCAGTCCAAGCTGCAAGGTATGCGCGACCAGAACATGCGCAAGTACCAGCTGCTTACTGAGAAGTACCGTCGTGCTTCCGAACTCTACGACAAGAGCGGTGACAACGCTCGTGCCATTCAGTATGCTCGTGCGGGCGAGTGGGCAGCGAAGCGCTTTTCCGAATTGCAAAGTGAGTCGCATTTTCAGCAGCAGTTGGCTGAGCAGCGCGCCGAACGCGACCGACCCGCCGACCATGCCGACCAGCAGCATCACGTAGAGCAGCGCCACCACGCGCGGCCGCGTCTTCGCGGGCGCGAGGTCGCCGGCGAGCGCGAGGCCCGCGGTCTGCGTGGTGTGCAGGCCGGCGCCGACCATCAGGAACGCGATCGCGGCCGCCGTCTCGCCCAACCAGGCCGGCGGCTTGGCGGTGCCGGTGCCGCTCAGCACCATCAGCGCGAACGGCATCACCGCCAGTCCGCCGTACTGCAGCAGGGTGCCGGACCAGATGTACGGCACGCGCCGCCAACCCAGCACCGACCGGTGGTGGTCCGAGCGGAAGCCGAGGAAGGCGCGGAACGGGGCGAACAGCAGCGGCAGCGCGATCATCGTCGCGACCAGCCATGCGGGCACGTGCAGCTCGACGATCATGACGCGGTTGAGCGTGCCGTTCAGCAGCGCGAGCGCCATGCCGACCGACACCTGGAACAGCGCGAGGCGCAGCAGCCGCGGCAGCGGCAGGTCGGCGCTCGCCGCGTCGGCGAACGGCACCAGTTTCGCGTTCCAGACCCACTGCGCGATGCGGCTCATGGCTGCGACGCCCAGGTGCCGGCGACATCGGTCCGCGGCGCCGCATCGGCCGCCGCGGCGCGACGGGCCGCGCGCAGCTTGAGGAAGAACTGCAGGGCGTTGACGACGTAGGAAAGGTAGGCGACCAGCGCCAGCAGCAGTTGCGCGCGCAGGTCGAGCGCGCCGGTGAGCCAGGCCCAGACATACGCGGTGTGCAGCGCGATCACCGCCATGCTGACCACGTCCTCCCAGAAGAAGCTCGGTGCGAACAGCCAGACGCCGAACACCTCGCGCTCCCAGATCGCGCCGGTGACCATGATCGCGTAGAGGAAGCCGGTCTTGACCAGCACCGAGACCGTCGCCGCCTGGGCGCCCTCGCCGGTACGCAGGAAGCGCAGCACCAGCCAGAGGCTCGCGAGGAAGGCGAGGAACTGCAGCGGCGCAAGCACCGCCTGCACGATGGTCCAGCGGGAGCGGTCGCGACGGACCCGCTCCTCGGGGGTGTAGAGGGGGCGAACGGGAGTCGCCCGACTGGCATGGGACATGGCTGCTCGCGCCACCGGAAAGCCTGGGGCAAATCTAGAACGACACCTTAGATAGTGTCAACTTGATTTTACATCAACTGAAATTGACAATTGACAGTCCCTGGCCTATACGTGGTAGATGGTGCCGGGGGTTTTCTTCCGGCGAAGGGGCATCTCGATCCCGAGCCGGGGAAGAGGGTCGGTCATGGCGGATGACACCGCTCAAGAAGGCGCGCCGACCGGCGACGGTCGTGACGCATTGCTGCGCGCCATAGAAGCCCAGATCATCCCTCGGCTCGTCCTCGCCCACCGTTCGGCGGCAGGGTCCGCTCCTGCAGAGAGCCCCGCCGACTGTGCGGCGCCCCGCGACCGTTCGCGCGTCGGGGACGACGATGTCACCGCGTTCACGGCGATCGTCCTGCGCGGCGACCTCGGCGAGTCGATGGCCTTCTTGCAGGGGCTGCGTGACCGCGGCGTGCCCACCGAGACCCTCTACCTCGAGCTCCTGAGCCCCGCAGCCCGCCATTTCGGCCAGCTGTGGGAGAGCGAGCGCAGCGATTTCGTCGAGGTCACCCTCGCGCTGCACCGCCTGCAGCAACTGGCGCACGACCTCAGCGAAGATTTCGTCGCATCGGGCGACCCGTCGTTGCCCGCAGGCGCGCGCGCGCTTTGCGTGGCGCTGCCCGGTGAGCAGCACGTCTTCGGCGCGCAGCTCGTCGGCGAGTTCCTGCGCCGGGCGCGCTGGGACGTCTGGGATGCGCCCGGCGCGACCGAGCAGGATATAATCCGCCTCGTCGGCGGCGAGTGGTTCACGCTGATCGGGATCTCGATCAGCACGCCCGAGCAGCTCGACGCCTTGGCGTCCCTGGTCCGGCAGGTGCGGCGCGCATCGCTCAACCCGGACCTTCGGGTCATGGTCGGCGGGCGGCCCTTCGAAGAGCACCCCGACCGGGCTGCCCTGGTCGGCGCGGACGCGACGGCGCGCGACGGCCGGGACGCGGTCGACAAGGCGCAAGGACTCCTGGAACTCACCCGACCAAGAAATTAGCGCGCAAGAGACACGAAGGAACGTGAAAACTTTCAAGGCGCCAAGGAAGGCCCTCGACGGACTCGATGCCGGTACCGTCGCCGCGCTCGTCACCGCCTCCTCTGACATCGCATTGGTGCTCGACCGCCGCGGCGTGGTGCGCGACATCGCCTTCGGCAACCCCGAGCTCGCCGCCGAACTCGGCGCGGATTGGGTCGGCAAGCCGTTCAACTCTTTGGTCACGGTCGACAGCCGTCCCAAGATCGAGGCCCTGTTCGCCGAGCTCGACGCGCCGGAGCCGCGGGCGCGGCAGGCCAACCATCCGTCGCCGGGCGGCGCCACGGTGGCGGTGTCATGGTCGCTGCGCCGCCTGGGCGAGGACGGCGGGCTGTTGGCCCAAGGCCGCGACCTGCGCGCGGTCGCGGCGCTGCAGCAGCGGCTGATCGAGGCCGAGCAATCCCTCGAGCGGGACTACAGCAAGCTGCGCCTCGCCGAGGCGCGCTATCGCCTGCTGCTGCAGTCGAGCGCCGAGCCGACCGTGGTGGTCGACCTCGGCACCCAGCGCATCGTCGAGGCGAACCCGGTCGCGGCGCGGCTGCTCGGCGACGACGCGAAGCGGCTCGCGGGCCGGCCCTTGGGCGAAAGCCTCGATGCCGCTTCGGGACGCCAGCTGCCCGAGTGGATCGGGGCGCTGCGCGCGGCGGGGCGGGCCGAGCCGCTGCGGGCGCGGCTGGTGGCCGGGCGCCGTGAATGCCGGCTGGCGGCGTCGGTGTTCCGCCAGGACAACTCCTCGCATGCGCTGCTGCGGATCGAGTCCGCAGGCGATGCCGACCCCGCGGCGGCGGCGAACGGGCACGCGCCTGCCGGGCGCTTCGTGGAGGTCTTCCAACGGCTGCCCGACGCGCTCGTGGTCTGCGACGCCGGCGGGCGCATCCTCGCGGCCAACCGCAGCTTCCTCGACCTCGCGCAGCTCGCGAGCGAGGAGCAGGCGCGCAACGAGTCGCTCGAGCGCTGGCTGGGACGGCCCGGGGTCGACCTCGGCGTGCTGACCGCCAACCTGCGCCAAGGAGGCGAGGTCCGGCTGTTCGCCACCACGCTGCGCGGCGAGCTCGGGTCGTCGGTGGAGGTCGAGATCTCCGCGACGCGCCTGTCGGGTTCCGACGAACCCGCCTACGCCTACGCCATCCGCAACGTCGAGCGCCGCAGGGCCGTGGAACCGCGTGACGCCAAGGCGCTGCCCCGCTCGGTGGAGCAGATGACCGAACTGGTCGGCCGCGTGTCCCTCAAGGAATTGGTGCGCGAGACCACGGACGTCATCGAACGGCTCTGCATCGAGGCCGCGCTCGAGCTCACCCGCGACAACCGCGCCTCCGCCGCCGAGATGCTGGGCCTGTCGCGGCAGAGCCTCTACGTGAAACTCCGCCGTTACGGGCTCGGCGACCTCGATTCCGCGGAGCGGCGCTGACCGGCGGCCCGGCCCATGTGTAATGCCTGATTGACAGGCTCGTGTGTCATGGCTATTTTCCGGTCATGGCACGCCCGGCGAGCAGCGTTTTTCCGCAACGGCGGCCGGGGTGGCTCGCCACCCTGGAACTGCTCAAGCCGGTCACCTGGTTCCCGCCCATGTGGGCGTTCGGATGCGGCATCATCGCGAGCGGCGTCGGGCCACAGGGCCACTGGCCGCTGATCGCGCTCGGCGTGCTGCTGGCCGGCCCCTTGGTCTGCGGCACGAGCCAAGCCGTCAACGACTGGTTCGACCGGCATGTCGACGCCATCAACGAACCGCGACGGCCCATCCCCTCCGGGCGCATGCCGGGGCGGTGGGGCCTCTACATCGCGGTGTTCTGGACCTTCATCTCGCTCGCGGTCGCGACGCTGCTCGGGCCCTGGGTGCTCGGCGCCGCGGCGGTCGGGCTCGCGCTCGCCTGGGCCTACAGCGCGCCGCCGCTGCGCCTGAAGCGCAACGGCTGGTGGGGCAACGCGGCGGTCGCCGCCTGCTACGAGGGCGTGCCCTGGCTGACCGCGCTCGCGGTGATGACCGGCACGATGCCCGACGCCCGCAACCTCGCGCTCGCCTGGGCCTGGAGCGTCGGCGCGCACGGCATCATGACGCTCAACGATTTCAAGTCGGTGCAGGGCGACCGCCGCATGGGCGTCGGCTCCTTGCCGGTGCGGCTCGGCGTCGCGAACGCCGCGCGGGTCGCCTGCCTGATCATGGCCGCGGCGCAGCTTGCGGTCATCGCGTTGCTGTCGGTGTGGGGCATGGCGGACGGCGAACACGGCGGCGACCTGTCGGCGCCCGATTACGACGTGGTGGTGGTGGGTGGAGGTCCCTGCGGCGCCACCGCCGCCGATGACCTCGCGCGCGCCGGATGGCGCGTGCTGCTGCTCGACCGCGCCGGCCGCATCAAGCCCTGCGGCGGCGCGATCCCGCCGAAAGCCGTCGAGGAGTTCGACATCCCGCCGTCTTTGCTGGTGGCGCGGATCACGGCGGCGCGGATGGTCGCGCCGAGCGCCGTCGCCGTCGACATGCCCATCGAGGGCGGCTATGTCGGCATGGTCGACCGCGGCGAGTTCGACGAGTGGCTGCGCGAGCGGGCGCGCTCGCACGGCGCGACGCGCATCGCGGGCACCTTCACCGGCGTGGCGCGGGACGCCGACGGTCGGGCGGTGGTGCAGTTCGATGCGAAGGACGCGGCCGGCGGGGCTCCGGGCCGCGCGCGCGCGCGCCTGGTGCTGGGCGCCGACGGCGCGCGCTCCGAGGTCGCGCGCCAGTGCATCGCAGGCGGCCGCGAGGTGCCCTTCGTCTACGCCTTCCACGAGATCCTGCGCACGCCGGACGCGGCGCCTGCGCAGTACGACGGCAGCCGTTGCGACGTCTACTACGACGGCCGGCTGTCGCCCGATTTCTACGCCTGGGTGTTCCCGCACGGCGGCACCATCAGCGCCGGCGCGGGCACGGCGCACAAGGGGTTCTCGATCCGCAACGCCGTCGTGGACCTGCGGCGCGTGGCGGGGCTCGAGCATGCCGAGGTGGTCCGCCGCGAGGGCGCGCCGATCCCGCTCAAGCCGCTGCGCCGCTGGGACAACGGCGTCGACGTGCTGGTGGCGGGCGACGCCGCCGGCGTGGTCGCGCCCGCATCGGGCGAGGGCATCTACTACGCCATGGCCTGCGGCCGGATGGCCGCGCAGGCGCTCGCCGAGTGCCTGCGCACCGGCGACGCGCGCGCGCTGCGCGCCGCCCGCCGCGATTTCATGCGGCTGCACGGCCGGGTCTTCTGGGCGCTCGGGATGCTGCAGCGCTTCTGGTACGTCAGCGACGCGCGCCGCGAGCGCTTCGTGAAGATGTGCCGCGACCCCGATGTGCAGCGCCTCACCTGGCAGGCCTACATGCACAAGAAGCTGGTGCGGCGTGAGCCGCTCGCCCACCTGCGGGTGTTCTTCAAGGACCTCGCGCACCTGCTCGGCCTCGCGCCCACCTGAGGCCGGCATGCTCGCGGCGCGCTTCGCGGACGGCAGCCTGCTGCTCGGCATCGTGGCGCTGATCGGCGCCGAGGCGCTGCTGCTGCTCTATCTTTGGTACGCGCGGGGCGTCGGCCTTGCGCCGCGCGCCTGGGTCGGCAACCTGGTGTCGGGCGCGCTGCTGATGATGGCGGTGCGCTCGGCGCTGCTCGACCAGCCGTGGATCCTGGTCGCGTTCTGGCTGCTGTCCGCGCTGTTCGCGCACCTCCTCGACGCCTTCGCGCGCTGGGGCGCGCGGCCGGCGCCGGCGGAGCCCGCCTAGAGGGCGACCGTCGTCTCGAACACCATCGCGGCGTTGCCGATGATCCAGACGCCGGCGAGCGCGCCGTCCTTGAACTCGAGCTCCACGTCGACGCGCCCCGGGCGGTTCACGAACTGGCCCTGCGCGCCCGAGAACGCGGCGCGGTCGCCGTCGCGCGGCAGCAGTCCGTGGTGCAGCAGGTAGGCGCCGAGCAGGCCGTGCGCGTTGCCGCTGACCGGGTCCTCCGGGATGCCGATCGCAGGGCAGAACATGCGTGACTGGACGAGGCAGCCCTCGACCTGCGGGTCGAGCGTGAACACGAAGTGGCCGGAGGCGCCGAGCTGCGCCGACAGCGTCGAGAGGCGCGCGAAGTCCGGCTTCATCGCCTTGAGCTGCTGCGGACCGCGCACGCCGATGAGCAGGCGGTTGCCGGCGCCGCCGACGATGCGCATCTCGCAGCGCGGGTCGAGGTCGTTGCTCGAGAGGGCGAGCGCGTCGAGCACGGCCAGGCGCTCGCGCTCGGCGAGCTCGCGGCCGAGCGGCGGCGCGCTCTGGCGCACCGCGATGCGGCGGCCGGCGCCCTCGCCACGGACCTCGACATCGACCAGGCCCGCTTTCTGGCGCTGGCGCAGCCGTCGCGGCGCCCCGGGCAGGCGCGAGAGCACGAAGTGCGTGGCGATGGTGGCGTGACCGACGAACCCCGATTCGGTGCGCGGCGTGAAGAAGCGCACGCGCAGGTCGTGGTCGGCGCCCTCGGCGGGCAGCACGAAGGCGGTGTCGCCGTTGTTGAGCTCGCGGGCGATGGCGAGCATCTCGTCGTCGCTGAGCGACCCGCCGCCGAGCACGACGCCGGCCGGATTGCCGGTGAACAGACGCTCGGTGAAGGCGTCGACCTGGAACACCTGGATGGTCCGCGACATGTCGCCCTTGGCCCCCTCTGCAGCCCTCTGCGGGGCCGGAAGGGGCGCGATTGTAGGCAGTTTGCATGAAGGCCGCACCCGGCGATTGCAAGTGCCTGATGTCGATGGGAAAATGCCGACAACCCAGGGGTGGCCAGCCGGCCTGAGACGACGCCTCGCGTCGAACCCTTGAACCTGATCCGGTTAGTACCGGCGGAGGGAGATGGTGTCGTCGCTGCGTTCCCCGTTGATCCGTTTCTTTGGCCCGGTGCTGGGCGTCGTCGCGCTCGGGCCGCCCTCGCTGGCCGCCCCGGCAGAGCCGCTGGAGGAGGTCGTGGTCACCGCGAGCCTGCGCCCGGTGGCGCAGCGCGAGACCCCCGCCAGCGCCACCGTGCTG
>RFTM01000068.1 GCA_009923475.1 Gammaproteobacteria bacterium
GGCGCACAGCGCCTCCATCGGGCCGGGCCGGGTGGGCCTGCGCATCTGCCCGGGGAATCCCTTCAACGACGTCGTCGACCACGATCCGGTCGAGACCTACACCGCATTGTTCGGGGCGCTGCGGCCGCTGCGCTTCGCCTACCTGCATGTCATCGCGGCTCCGGGGCGCAAGCTCGACGCCTTCGCGCTGGCGCGCGGGCACTTCGACGGGCCGTTGGTCGTCAACGACGGTTTCGAGCCCGACACCGCACGCGCGGCGGTGCGCGGGCGCGTGGGCGAGGCGGTGTCCTTCGGCCGGCACTATGTCGGCAACCCCGACCTCGTCGAGCGCATCGCCGGCGGCTTGCCGCTCGCGCCCTTCGACCGCAAGACGCTGTATACGCCCGGCGCCAAGGGCTACACCGACTATCCCTGCGCGCAGCCCGCATGAGACGCGCGCGCGCCACCCTGCTCGCCGCCCTGCTCGCGGGCCTCTCCGCCCGCGACGCAGCGGCACAGGCCGCCGTCGCGCAAGGCCCCGTCCCGCCGGACGCGCCAGCCGTCGCCACGACGAGCGCTCCGACAAGCGATCCGGCCCGCGACCCCGCGCGACGCGCGGCGGCCCGCATGGCGCTCTATCGCGAGCATGCCTTCCTGCGCGCCGCGGTCGGCCGCGTCGGCGGCTTCGGCAACCCGATGTCACCGGCGGTGGCCAACCACATGTACAGCCGCAGCTACGCGCCGGCGCTCGAGGATGCCGCGCGCATGCTGCAGGTGGAGCCGCACGGCCCCGGCAGCTGGCTGCTGCGCTTCCCATGGGTCAACGTCGCGGTGTTCGAGACCACGGAGGGACTGGTGCTGGTCGACTCGGGCCATGCGCCGGCGGGCCCTGCGCTGCGCGACGCGCTGCGCAAGCTGAGCCCGAAACGCGTCCACACCATCATCTACACCCACCACCACATCGACCACATGCTCGGGGCCTGGGCGCTGCTCGAGGCCGGCGAACGACCGCAGATCGTCGCCACCGCCGGGCTCGTCGACGAGGTGCGGCGCGACATCGCGAGCCGCGGCCTGACTTCGCGCCTCAACAACCAGGCGCTCGACGAGTTCCCGAAGTCGCTCGCCGACCTGCCGATGCCGACGCGGACCTTCGAGGGCCGCCTCGAGCTCAAGATCGGCCGCGACCGCTTCGTGCTGACCCACGCCCCGGGCGAGACGGCGGACCAGCTGTGGGTCGCCGTGCCGACGCGCCGCATCGTCGTGGCGGCCGATTACTTCCAGCCCTTCCTGCCCAACGCCGGCAACGGCAAGCGGCGGCAGCGGTTCGTGGGCAGTTGGGCGCAGGCGCTGCGCGACATGGCCGCGCTCGAGCCGCTGCAGGCCTTCCCGATGCACGGTCCGGCGATCGTCGGCACGGCGGAGATCCTGCGGCGCTTCAACGGCCAGGCGCGGATGATGGAATCGATCGCCGGGCAGACCCTGGCCGCGCTGAACTCGGGCGTCCGCAAGTACGACGCGGCGCAGGGCGTCGCGCTGCCCGCGGACCTCGCCGCGAGCCCGGACGCCGCCGAGCTCTACAGCACTCCGCGCGACATCGCACGCACCGTCGCGCAGGAATACACGGGCTGGTGGAACGAGCTCCCCTCGGAATGGGATCCCTCGACCCGCGCCGCGCAGGCGCGCGAGGTGGTCGCGCTCGCGGGCGGCATCGAGCCCGTGCTGCGGCGCATCGAGGCGCTGCGCGCCACCGACCTCCGCCTCGCCTGCCACCTCGCCGATTGGGCCTGGCTCGCGGCGCCGGCCGACGCCCGCGTGCTGCAGGCCGCGACCGACACCTGGCTCGAGCGCCTGCGCCGCGAGTCCATCCCGACCCAGGAGGCGGTCGAGTACGTGGAGCACCTCGTGACGCTGCGCGTGCAGCGCGAGGCGCTCAGCCCGCCTTGAAGCCCGGTCGGCGCCCGATCCACGGCGCTTCGCGCTCGAGCGCCGCGGCGAGCGCGAGCAGCCTGCCCTCGGCGGCATAGGGCGCGAAGAACATCGCAGCGCTCGGCAGACCGGAGGCGTCCTGGCGCAGCGGCACCGACATCGCCGGCTGCCCGGTGACGTTGGCGAGCGAAGTGTAGGGCGAGAACACCGACACCTCGACGGCGTACTGCCGGAAATCCTTGGGCGACAGGCCGAGCCGGCCGAGCTCGACGGGCGGCTGCGCCAGCGTCGGCGAGAGCAGCAGGTCGTGGGACTCGTGGAAGGCCGCCATCTGCCGCGCCGCCTGCTCGCAAGCCTCGCGCGCCGCGATGTAGGCGAGCGCATCGACCTGGCGTCCCGACTGCGCGATGTACCAGGTCACGGGCTCGACGTCCGCCTCGGTGCAGGCGCGGCCGAGCTGCGCCTCGCGCGCCTTGATGACCGACAGGATGCTCGCCGCGAGGATGGTGCCGAACGCGGCGTTGTAGGCCTTGAAGTCGACGGCAGGCGTGGCGTCGACCACGGTGTGCCCGAGCTTGCGGCAGAGCTCCGCGGCGAGGTCGACCGTGCGCTCGCACTCCGGATCGACCGGCGTGCCGGAGAGCGGCGCGCGCAGCCGCGCGATGCGCAACGGCCGCTGCCGCCCCTGCAGCGCCGCTGCGAACGTGCCCGGCGCCGGCGCCTCGAGCACGGTCGCGCCCGCCTCGGGACCGGCCACCGCGTCGAGCAGCCGCGCGGCGTCGCGCACGCTGCGCGTGACCGCGAAATGCGTGCTGAGCCCCGCCCAGCCCTCGTAGCGGCGCACCGGGAAGGGCACCCGGCCGCGCGAGGGCTTGAGCCCGAACAGGCCGCAGCAGGCGGCCGGGATGCGGATCGAGCCGCCGCCGTCGCTGGCATGGGCGATGGGCACGAGGCCTGCCGCCACCGCCGCGGCCGAGCCGCCCGAGGAGCCGCCGGCGATGCGGCCCAGCGACCAGGGGTTGCGCGTCGCGCCGTGCAGCGCCGATTCGGTGGTGGTGGTGAGGCCGAGCTCGGGGCTTGCGCCCTTGCCGACGAACACGAGGCCGGCGCGGCGGAAGCGCTTCACGAGCTCACCGTCGTGGTCGGCGACATTGCCCGCGAAGAAACGGCTGCCGCTCGTGGTCTCGGTACCCGCGAGCGCGAGCCCGAGGTCCTTGAGCAGGAACGGCACGCCGGCGAAGGGCGCCGCCGGGTCGAGCTTGGCGAGGCTGTCGCGCGCCGACTGGAAGTGGCGCAGCGGCACGGCGTTGATGACCGGGTCGAGGCGCTCGATGCGCGCGATCGTACGGTCGAGCAGCTCGCGCGGCGCCACCTTGCGGCGGCGCACCAGATCGGCGAGGCCGGTGGCGTCCACGGCGTCGAACTCGTCCCAGACGGGGCCCAGGGGCGCCGACGGAGTCTGCGCCGCGGCCTGTGCCAAGGCCTGCGCCGTGGCCAGGCCCGCAGCCACTCCGGCCGCGACGCCGCCCACGAATCCACGCCGTGTCATCCCGTCCGTTCCGGTCGTCATGCGGTCCCCCTCTCTCAACGCACTTTGATCTTGGGCGGCTCGGCATCGCGCCGCATCCGCTTGATGAACTCGTCGAAGGGCGCCGGCTCGGCGACGTCGGCATCGGGCGGGCCGCCCCGTTCCCAGAACTCGCGCCAGCTCGGGAAGAAGCCGTGGTAGCCGCCTTCGTAGGGCTCGACCCCCGGCCAGCGCATCTTGTGCTCACCGAGCGGCGGCTTGTTGAGGTCGGTGGCGTACCAGTAGAGCGGCAGCCGGCGCTTGAAATACCAGCGCCCGGCCCGACGCTCGTAGTCGTCGATGTACATCATCTGCATGATGACCCAGTCGGTCGGCGTCTCATGCTCGTTCTTGGAGTACACGACGCCGCGTGCATGGTCGGGATCGGCGAACTCGATGACGTGGTTGCCGATGTGGTGCGAGGTGCCGGTGAACTGCACCCGCATGGTCTCGTCCAACCAGTCGCGCAGGGCCCGCCGGCCGGCGCGGTCGCGCCCCACCCGGACATCCTCGACGAACAGCCCCGCCAGCGCGTCCATGTCGCGCATGTCGAGAGCCAGCCCGTAACGGGCCGGCAGTTGCCGGATCTCCTCCAGCGACTCGAGCCGGTCGACCCGTGC
The DNA here is from genome assembly GCA_009923475.1 of Gammaproteobacteria bacterium. GTDB lineage: Bacteria > Pseudomonadota > Gammaproteobacteria > Steroidobacterales > Steroidobacteraceae > UBA964. Next base: position 4,093 of record RFTM01000068.1, read on the forward strand.
CTCGATCGAAGTGCCCGCCGTCATGGATGCCCCCTTGAGCCCTGTCGATTGCGTAAATATAGTCCACATTTTCTACGCATCGGTAATAAAATCGGGCGTCGGACTGTCGTTTTTCGCAGAAATCCCCGCCAAGATCGGGGGCGGAGACCGGGGGCATGGGAAACAGGATCAACGCCGCGCTGATCGGCTCGGGCAACATCGGCACCGACCTCATGATGAAGGCGCTGCGCAGCGCCGACATCAACCCGGTCTGGATGGTGGGCATCGACCCCGCGTCCGAGGGCCTCGAGCGCGCCCGTGCGCACGGCCTCAAGACCACCACCGAAGGCGTGGACGGCCTGCTGCCGCACCTCGCCGCCGACGACATCCGCATCGCCTTCGACGCCACCTCGGCCTACGTGCACCATGAGAACGCACGCAAGCTGCGCGAGGCGGGCGTGGTGACGATCGACCTCACGCCCGCGGCGATCGGCCCGTTCTGCGTGCCGCCCGTGAACCTCGCCGCGCATGCGGGACGCCGCGAGATGAACGTCAACATGGTCACCTGCGGCGGCCAGGCCACCATCCCCATGGTCGCCGCGGTGAGCCGCGTGCAACCCGTCGCCTACGCCGAGATCGTCGCGACCGTGTCGTCGCGGTCGGCGGGGCCGGGCACGCGCAAGAACATCGACGAGTTCACGCGCACCACCGCGCAGGGCATCGAGCAGGTGGGCGGCGCGCGCAAGGGCAAGGCCATCATCATCCTCAACCCCGCCGAACCGCCGCTCATCATGCGCGACACCGTGCACTGCCTCACCGAGACCGAGCCCGACCAGGCCGCCATCACCGACTCGGTGCACAAGATGATCGCCGAGGTGCAGCGCTACGTGCCGGGCTACACGCTCAAGAACGGCCCGGTGCTCGACGGCAAGCGCGTCTCCATCTACCTCGAGGTCGAGGGGCTCGGCGACTACCTGCCCAAGTACGCCGGCAACCTCGACATCATGACCGCCGCCGCGCTGCGCACCGCCGAGATGCTCGCGCCCGAGATCGCCGCCGGCGGCTACCGGGAGGCACGCTGATGAGCACCCAGGCGACAGGCCGCAAGATCCGGCTGCACGACATGTGCCTGCGCGACGGCATGCACCCGAAGCGCCACCAGATCACGCTCGAGCAGATGACATCGATCGCGCGCGGCCTCGACGAGGCCGGCGTGCCGCTCATCGAGGTGACCCACGGCGACGGCCTCGGCGGCGCCTCGGTCAACTACGGCTTCCCGCTGCACAGCGACGAGGAATACCTTTCGGCCGTCATCGGCACCGTGAAGCGCGCCAAGGTCTCGGCGCTGCTGCTGCCCGGCATCGGCACGGTCGAGCACCTGCGCATGGCGAAGGACCTCGGCGTCGCGACGCTGCGCGTCGCCACGCACTGCACCGAGGCGGACGTCTCCGAGCAGCACATCGCCCTGTCGCGCAAGCTCGGCCTCGACACCGTCGGCTTCCTGATGATGGCCCACATGCTCGAGCCCGCGAAGCTCGTCGAGCAGGCGCTGCTGATGGAGAGCTACGGCGCGAACTGCATCTACTGCACCGACTCTGCGGGTTACATGCTGCCCGCCGACGTCACCGCGCGCATCGCGCTGCTGCGCGAGCGCCTGAAGCCCGGCACCGAGATCGGCTTCCACGGCCACCACAACCTCGCCATGGGCATCGCCAACTCGATCGCCGCCGTCGAGGCGGGCGCCGTGCGCATAGACGGCTCCGCGGCGGGGCTGGGCGCGGGCGCGGGCAACACGCCGCTCGAGGTGTTCAACGCGGTCTGCCACCGCATGGGCATCGAGACCGGCGTGGACGTCATGCGTCTCGCCGATGTCGCCGAGGACCTCGTCACGCCCATCATGGACATGCCGATCCGCATCGACCGCGATTCGCTGGTGCTCGGCTACGCGGGCGTGTATTCCTCGTTCCTGCTGTTCGCCAAGCGCGCCGCCGCCAAGTACGGCGTGTCCTCGGCGCAGATCCTCATCGAGATGGGCCGCATGAAGACCGTCGGCGGCCAGGAAGACATGATCGAGGACGTCGCCATCAACATGGCGCGCGCCAAGGCCGCGAAGGGCTGACGCACGCCGACGACCGGCGCCGCGGCGCCGGCAACACAGTTCAAGTCCGGGGGTTCGCATGGGCAGGTTGGACAGCAAGATCGCCATCGTCACGGGCGCGGCGCGCGGCATGGGCGCGGCGATCGCCAAGCGCTTCATCGAGGAAGGCGCCACCGTCGCGCTCACCGACGTCCTGCCCGAGGTCGAGGCCACCGCGGCGGCGCTGGGACCGCGTGCCACGGCGTTCCGCCACGATGTCGCCGACGAGGCGCGCTGGCAGGAGATCGTCGCCGCCATGGTCGGCAAGCACGGCCGCCTCGACGTGCTGGTCAACAACGCCGGCATCCTGATGTTCAAGGACCTGCTGTCGACCAGCGCCGCCGACCTGCGCCGCATCCTCGAGGTCAACGTGGTCGGCACCTTCAACGGCATGCGCGCGGTGGCGCCGCAGATGATGAAGCAGTGCAAGGGGTCCATCATCAACAACTCCTCCGCCGACGGACTGTCGGGCGCCAACGCGCTCACGGCCTACGTCGGCTCCAAGTTCGCGGTGCGCGGCATGACCAAGGTCGCGGCGCTGGAGCTCGGCTCGCACGGCATCCGGGTCAACTCCGTGCACCCCGGCGGCATCAACACGCCGATGGCGAACCCGATGGGGGCGCCGGCGGCGCAGTTCGACATGGCCTTCAAGCAGTTCGCCGCGCAGCGCGCCGGACGGCCCGAGGAGGCCGCCGACTGCTTCGTGTTCCTGGCGAGCGACGAGTCCTCGTACTGCATGGGCAGCGAGCTCGCGGTGGACGGCGGCTTGACCGCCGGGCACTTCTATTACGGCCTGCCGGGGTCGCCGCCGGGCGTGAGTCCGCCACGTTGGGCGCCGCCGGAGGCGAAGAAGTGATGCGCCCGGTCGCGCTGTCGCGCGCGCCGCGCGGTCCCGCCGGCCTCGCCGTCTCGCTCGTCCTCACCGCGCTCGCCGGCGCGTCCGGCGCCGCATCCGCCCAGGCGCTGCCCGAGACCCGCGTCGCGCAGTCCCCTTCCGGCACCGTGCTGCCCGCCGAATATCCGAAGCTGCAGATGCGGCTGCAGTCGGCGCCCAAAGGCGCGCCGAACGTGGTGGTGGTGCTGCTCGACGACGTCGGTTTCGGCGCCGCCGAAGGTGCCGGCGGCCCGATCGAGACGCCGACGCTGCAGCGGCTCGCCGAGGCGGGCCTGCGCTACAACCGCTTCCACACCGCCGCGATCTGTTCGCCGACGCGCGCCTCGCTGCTCACCGGCCGCAACCCGCACGCGGTGGGCGTCGGCGCGGTGCTCAACACGCCCTCGCCCTATCCCGGCTACAACGGCCTGCTGCCGCGCAGCGCCGCGACCGTCGCCGAGGTGCTGCGTCAGAACGGCTACGGCACCGCGGCCTTCGGCAAGTGGCATCTCGCGCCCGAGTGGGAATCCTCGCCCGCCGGCCCCTACGACCATTGGCCGCTGCGCCAGGGCTTCGACCACTTCTACGGCTTCCTGCCGGCCGAGGTCGACCAGTTCGCACCGACGCTGGTGCAGGACCAGACCTTCATCCCGACGCCGCGCCGCCCGGGCTATCACCTCACCGAAGACCTCG
>RFTM01000069.1 GCA_009923475.1 Gammaproteobacteria bacterium
ACATCGCCGTGGAAACCGACCGCGGCATCGGCATGCAGCGCGGCGAAACGGCGCCACACCTGCTTCGTCGTCTGGTGGTCGGGCGCGACGCCCGAGCGCACGAGACCGTAGGGCGTCGGCAGGCGTTCGATGAGGTCGACCTCGACCTCCTTGCCGAGCCGGGCGACCAGGCCCTCGGCCACGTAGTGGCCCGCCGGGCCCGAGCCGACGATCGCCACCTTCATGCGGTCGTCGGTCAACCGCCCTGCCCCGGCTCTTCGGTGAAGAACTGCCCGAACTTGTCCTCCACGCCCGACATCACATCCGCGTCGCCGAACGGACGGCCGCGGCTCGTGATCTTCGGCCAGAGGGCCGACATCCGCGCGTTCAGCTCCACCCATCGCGGCTCGACCAGCTTGTCGGGCAGGATGGCGCCCGCCGGGCACTCGTTCTCGCAGACGCCGCAGTCGATGCAGACCTGCGGCGCGATGGCGAGCATCACCTTGCCCTCGACGAAGGCGTCGACCGGGCAGACATCGACGCAGTCCTGGTACTTGCAGCGGATGCACTGCTCGGTCACGACGTAGGTCATCGGTGCGGGATCCGGGTGTGGGGCCTTCAGATGAACGCGGCGATCTCGTCCAGCGGCTTCTTGATCGTCGCGTGGACGGGGATGGTGGCTTCGGCCGACGGATAGCCGGTGACGAGCAGCAGGAACGGCCGCTCGGAATCCGGGCGCCCGCAGAGCTCGTTCAGGAAGTTCATGGGCTTCGGCGTGTGGGTCAGCGTGCCGAGCCCGGCGTGGTGCAGGGCCGCGATCAGGAAGCCGGTCGCGATGCCGACCGATTCGGTGACGTAGTAGTTCTGCCGGTCGATGCCGGCGCGCACGCCGCCGCGGCGCTGCGCGAACACGGCGATGATCCATGGCGCGGTCTCGAGGTACGGCTTGCGGTCGTCGGTGCCGAGCGGCGCCAGGGCATCGAGCCATTCGGCGCCGCCCTTGCCGGCATAGAAGTTCCGCTCCTCGGCTTCGGCGTGCTCGCGCAGCCGCTTCTTCATGTCGGGGCTGCCGATCACGCTGAAGAACCACGGCTGGTGGTTGGCGCCGTTCGGCGCGGTGCCGGCCGCGCGCAGGCAGTTCTCGATGACCTCGCGGGACACCGGACGGTCGGAGAAGCTGCGGATCGAGTGCCGCCGCCGGATCTCGGCATAGAACTGCGCCGAGCGCGCCGCCATCTCGGCGGGCGGGAACTCCGTGTAGTCCTGCAGCGGGATGCGGTCATGGTCTTTCATCTGTCGTCCCCCGTCCTCTGTTCACTTGAGCGAGACCACCGCGCGTCCCGCGAGCTTGGGTTCGTCCTTCTCGTTGCGGACCTCGACCGCGAGCTCGACCTCGCCGCCGTCGGCGGTCGCGGTCTTCCCGGTGACGCGCGCCGTGCAGCGCAAGCGCTCGAAAAGCTGCGTGATCGCGAGGAAGCGCGCCTCGAAGGCGCGCACGGAAGTCGCGCCGGCCCAGTCCGACAGCAGGCGGCCGGCGCCCGCCATGACGAACATGCCGTGCACGAAGACGTCCGGCTGGCCGGCGCTGCGCGCGTAGTCGATGTCGAGGTGTATCGGGTTGCGGTCGCCGGACGCGCCCGCGAAATAGGACAGGGTGGTGCGCGAGACCGGCGGCAGCTCGAGCACGGGGAGCTCGTCGCCGACCTGCACGGAGCCGAACCGCGGCGCAGCGGACATCACGCGGCCTCCGTCGGCGCCGGATGGCGCAGCACCAGCACTTCGCGCAGGTCGGCCATCCTCCGGCCGCTGCCGTCCGTCACCGCGCTCTCGCGGACGATGAACTCGAGCAGGCCGCCCTTCTTGGCGTAGATGTCGGTGATGGTGGACCGGATGGTCAGCCGGTCGCCGGCGCAGACCGGCGCGTGGTACCGGAACGATTGCTCGCCGTGCAGGATGTGCCGCACGTCCGCGCCCATCTCGCGCAGGAATCCCGTCTGGTCTTCCATGTCGTAGCTCAGCCCGAACAGGAAGGTGGGCGGCGCGACGATGCCGCGGTGCCCGGCGGCGCGCGCGGCGGCGTCATCGACATGCAGCGGACCGGTCTCGCCGATCGCGCGCGCGAACGCGCGCAACCGCCACCGGTCGACCTCCACCTCGAGCGGCGGCAGCTCGCGCCCGATCCATCCGCGGTCCAGCATCGCTCCGCCCTCCCCTAGTGCGTGGCCCGCTCGAACAGCGTGACGACGCAGGCGCCGCCGAGCCCGAGGTTGTGCTGCAGGGCGATGCGCGCGCCCTCGACCTGGCGCGCCCCGCACTCGCCGCGCAGCTGCCAGTTGAGCTCGGCGCACTGCGCGAGCCCCGTCGCGCCGAGCGGATGTCCCTTCGAGAGCAGGCCGCCCGACGGGTTCGTGACGATCCGGCCGCCGTAAGTGTTGTCGCCGTCGGTGATGAAGCGCTCCGCCTCGCCCTCGCCGCAGAGGCCGAGCGCTTCATAGGTGAGCAGCTCGTTGACGGTGAAGCAGTCGTGCAGCTCGACGACATCGACGCCGTCGGGGCCGATGCCCGCCTGCTCGTACACGGCGCGCGCGGTGGCCTGCGCCATGTCGTAGCCGACGCAGCTGATGGCGCTGCGCTGCTCGAAGGTCGCGGGCGAATCGGTCTGGCAGGCCTGGGCGCGGATCACCACGCGGACCGGCAGGCCATGGCGCTGCGCGAACTCCCGCGTGCAGACGATCGCCGCGGCGGCGCCGCAGGTCGGCGGGCAGCATTGCAGGCGGGTGAGCAGGCCGTAGATCGCGGGCGCCTCGAGCACCTGCTCGGCGGTCACCGGGTCGCGGAAGATCGCGCGCTCGTTGTGCGCCGCATGGCGGCGCGCCTTGCTGGCGATCTCGGCGAAGGTGCGCGGCGAGGTGCCGTGCCGCTCCGCGTACTCGACGCCGGCGGCGCCGAACAGGCGGATCGCGAGCGGGGCCTTCGACGGACCCTGCAGCTCGTCGATGACGCCGAGGAAGCGGTCGAGCGGCCCCGGCCGGTCCTGCCACACGGTGTCGAGCGCGCCCGGCGCCATCTGCTCGAACCCGAGGGCGAGCGCGCAGTCGGTGACGCCCGACGCCACCGCCTGGCGCGCGAGGAACAGCGCCGACGAACCGGTCGCGCAGGCGTTGTTGACGTTGAAGATGGGCACGGTCGACATGCCGACCTCGTACAGCGCGCGCTGGCCGCTGGTGGTGTCGCCGTAGCAGTAGCCGACATAGGCCTGGCCGATGTCGCGGTAATCGAGGCCGGCATCGGCGAGGGCCTCGCGCACCGCCGCGGCGCCGAGCACCGTGTAGGGCGTCCGTGCGCTCGGCTTCAGGAACGGCGTCATCCCGACGCCCGCGACCACTATCTCGTTCGACATGCCAGGACTCCTTTTGTCGGACATCACAGCCGGCGGAACGCCGACTGACCGGTATGCAGCCACCGTGACCCGGCGGCCTCGATGAAGGCGTAGGGCCGCACGAGCCGCGTCGTGGCGGGCGCATCGCGCACGCCGAGCATCGCGTCCGCGCCGTCGGCGAAGAACTGGCCCGGCCCGCAGGGATGCAGCTCGATGGTCTGGACCAGCGACTTGGTCAGCGGCGACGAGATCATCGGCGAGATGGCCACGCGCAGGCTGTCCGCGCTCGGCTCCACGACCATCCGGATGAGTCCGTCGCAGTACTCGCCGGCAAAGGACCCGAGACCGGCGGCCGGCACCACGGCGGGCGCACCCGATTCCCAAGCGCCGACCAGCGCGGTGAAGATCTCGGAGAAGAGGTCCTCGTAGACGGGCAGGCCCGATCGGCAGTTGACCAGCAGCGCGGCGGCCACGCCGCGCGCAGGGTCGATGCGCAGGAAGGCGTTGGTGGTCGCGGTCGATCCGTCGTGACCGATGACGCGGTGGCCGCCCCAGTCGTAGAGGATCCAGCCGAGGCCCCAACCGTCGAGGTGCAGCGACACCGGACACTTGACCATGCGTCGCTGCATGGTCTCGACCATCACCGCGGACAGGTAGGCGCCGCTGCTGCTGCGGCCCTGATCGAGGTGCATCCGCGCGAACGTGATGAGGTCGCGCGCGCGGCCGGCGGGCGTCGATCCGGCGGGCGCATGGCCCGGCATGGCGAACGGCTGCGGGTCGGCGCGCCAGGAACCGGTCACGGGATCGAAGGCGTGCCCGACGGCGTAACGCTTGCGCAGGGCCTGCTCCGGCCGCGCCACCACACCGTCCATGCCGAGCGGCGCCGCCAAGTGCTCGATGAGCGCGGCATGCCACGGCCTGCCGAGCACCGTCTCGATCGCGCGCCCGAGCATGAGCAGCCCGCTGTTGCAGTAGGAATTCAAGGCGCCGGGCGGGTGATACTGCGGGTGCGGGTTGATCGCGAGGATCTGGCGCGCGAGCGTGTCGTCGTCCCGACCGGTGTCGGCGAAGACCAACCCGACGAGGCCCGCCGTGTGCGCCAGGCAATGCCGCACGGTCAGCGTCGCGGCGGTCGCGGGATCGGGCGGCGCGAACTCCGGCACGTAGCGCGCGATGGGCGCATCGAGCTCCATCCGGCCCTCGTCGACGAGCCGCGCCACCATCGTGGCGGTCAGGGTCTTGGTGATCGACCCGTAGTGGAAGACCGCGTCGGGTGTCGCCTTGATGGACGCCTCGCGGTTCGCCCAACCGGCGGCGGCTTCATGCAGCTTGCCGTCGGCCCAGACCGCGAGCGATGCGCCGACGACGCCGCGGCGGGCGATGCTGTCTTCCAGCATCGACTGCAGGCGTCCGAGCACGGCGCGCCCGCCCTCAGAGGCCATGATGGCCGCCGCTGCGACGCAGCCGCGCCTGCCGCACGATGCAGGCACCGGCGACGAGGTCCTGCGCGAGCAGTCCGACCGACTTGAACACCGTGATGTCCTCGGGGCTGCCGCGGCCCGCCACCGATCCTTCGACGAGCTGTCCGAGCTCGCCGCGCAGCTGCGTCGCGGTGATGGCGCCGGCGGCGATCGCCTGCACGATCTCGCCGGCCTCGCGCAGCGCGGCTTCCGTCTGGTCGACGAAGACGATGGAACGGGCGATGAGGTCGGCATCCGCCTCGGCGCTCTTGGCGTCATGCGAGCCGACGAGGTTGACATGGGTGCCCGGTCGCACCCACGCGCCCCGCAACACGGGCTCGCCCGCCGCCGTCGTGCAGCAGATGATGTCGGCCGCGGCGCAGGCGCGCGCCGCATCGGGCTCGAAGGCGACCGGCAGGCCCGTGCGCGCCGCCTGCGCGTCGCGGAACGCCGCGCCGCGCTCGGCGGAGCGGCTCCAGACGACGACCTGCCGGATGTCGCGCACGGCCCGGATCGCATCGATGTGCTCGGCGGCCTGCACGCCGTTGCCCATGACGAGCAAGGTGCGCGCGTCGGCGCGGGCGAGCAGCCGGGTCGCCAGTGCGGAGGTCGCGGCCGTGCGCAGCGCGGTGAGCGTCGCGCCATGGATCACGGCGCTGGGCGCGCCGGTGTCGGCATCGAACAGCAGCAGCACGCCGTCCAGGGTCGGGCGTCCGCGCGCGGGGTTCCCCGGGATGATGCTCATGACCTTGCAGCCGAAGATGCGCGGCTCGAGGCAGGACCCCGGCATCGTGCCGAGGAAGCCGTACCGGTCGGCCAGCGCATGCGCGCTGCGCGGCGAGAGCGCGACCTGGCCGCGGCTCACCGCGAGCATCGCGTCGCCCATGATGTCGATGCAGTCGGCCATGGGCAGCAGTTCGCGGATCGCCGCCGCGTCGATCACGCACAGGTCGAGGCCGCTCATGGCGGAGTCACCGCCAGACGGCGCGGCAGACGCGCATCCAGTTGCCGCCGAGGATCTTGTCGACGTCGGCGGCGGCATAACCCCGGGCCCTGAGGCCGGCCGCGATGTCGGGGAAACGCTCGGGCTCCACCAAGGGCATGTCGGCCGTGAAGTCGAGGCCGGCGGGGAGCGTGCCGCCGTGCGCGGCCAAAAAATAGCGGAACACCGCGGCGTTGTCGTAGACATAGTCGAGCGAGATGCCGACGTGGTCCGGGCCGACGAGCTGCACGCAATGGTCGATGTGCTCGATGAACGCGTCCACCGAGCCGTCCTTGCGGGCGTTCATCATCGCCGAGATGCCGGTGATGCCGACCACGCCCTGCGTCGCGGCGCAGCGGCGGATCTGCTCGTCGGTGACGTTGCGCGGATGGTCGTGGACCGCCGCCGCGTTGGCATGCGAGATGATCACCGGCTGGGCGGAGGCGTCCATGATCTCGAAGGTGGCGCGGCGTCCGGTGTGGGCGCAGTCGACGATCATGCCCACCCGGTTCATCTCGGCGACCAGCCGGCGTCCGAAACCGGTCAGGCCGCCGTCGCGCCGCTCGAGGCAGCCGTCCGCGGCGGGGCTCGCCTGGTTGTAGGCGAGCAGCATGTGGCGGACACCTAGGCGGTGATACGGCTCGACGAGTCCGAGGTCCTCCCCCAATCCGCCGACGCCCTGGAAATTGAACATCACGGCGAGCCGGCCCTGGCGCCGGGCGGCGAGGATGTCCTCGACACGGTCGACGAGGACATACCGCTCCGGCTCGGCCTGCATCTGGCGGCGCACCTTGCCGATGAGCCGGAACGTCCGGGCGACGCCGGCATCCGGGCCGTCGCCGCCGACCGACAACGACACGAAATCGACGCCGGCGGCGCGGTAGCGGGGCAGCAGGCCGAGCTTGAGCAGCGGGTCGCCCACATCGCTGTAGGGCAAGGTGAAATCGCCCACGCAGGCAAGGTCCTCATGCCCGGCGGTCATGCCCTGCCCTCCGTCGCCGCGGCCGCTGTGCATCGGTCTGGTAACATGTTATAAATCACGCTGTAAACTTTTAACGAATCTTCCGCCCGCTGTCAAACGCACCGCATGCCACACCCGCACGCCCCGACAGAGCACGCCCCGTTGCAGCGACGCCTGACCGCCGCCCGGGCCCGTATCGCGCCTTACCTGCATCGCACGCCGCTCTGGCCGTCACGCCGGCTCAGCGAGCTCGCCGGCCGTCCCGTCCTGCTGAAGCTCGACAACCTGCAGAAGACCGGCTCCTTCAAGGTACGCGGCTTCATGCACAAGGTGCTCGCCCATCGCGATGCGAGCGACGCGGGGCTGCTCACCTTCTCCTCGGGCAACGCCGCGCAGGGGCTCGCCTATGCCGCGCAGTGCGCGGGCGTCCGCGCGGTGGTGGTCATGACGCCCGGCGCGAACCCGGCGAAGGTCGCCGCCACGCGCGGCTACGGCGCGGAGGTCGTGTTCGCGGAGTCGCTCGAGCACATCGCCGCCACGGCGCAAGCGCTCGCGGCCCGCGAGGGGCTCACGCTGCTCCATCCCTACGATGACGAGGAGCTCATGGTGGGGCACGCCTCGCTCGGGCTCGAACTGCTCGAGGAGATGCCGCAAGGCGCCACGGTGGTCAGCGCGGTGGGCGGCGGCGGCATGGCCGGAGGCTTGGCCTTGGTGGCCACCGCCTTCGGCGCGCCGCAGAAGATCGTGGTCGTGGAGCCCGAGGGCTCCACGCAGATGCAGACCGCGCTGACGGTCGGCCATCCGGTGCCCGTGAAGGGGCAGACGGTCGCCGAGGGCCTCGCGCCGCCGATCATCGGCACCGCCTGCTTCGACCTGATCCGGCGCACCATGTCCGCGCTGCTGCTGGTCAGCGACGAGGAGATCCGCCACGCGATGCGCAGCCTGCTCGAGTGCACCAAGATGCTCGCCGAGCCTTCGGGCGCCGCGGCG
>RFTM01000070.1 GCA_009923475.1 Gammaproteobacteria bacterium
ACCGGCCGTGGCGGATGCGGCCGGGATCAGCACCGAAGGCGCAGGCGCCGGAGCGGGCGCGGTCGGCGCAGGGACCACGACGGTGGGGCTGAAGTCGCTCGCGGCGCCCTTGAAGGACGGCGCGGGCGCGGGCTGCGGCGCGTCGAGCGAGGGCGCCACGCGGCGCGCGCCGTTGAAGCGCACGCGATAGTACTTGTCGTCGAGGTCGTCGATGCGGACGCGCGCGCGGGTGTAGGGCGCGTGCACGAACTTCGAGTCGCCGAGATAGATGCCGACGTGCGAGTTGACGGCGCCGCGGGTGTTGAAGAACACGAGGTCGCCGGGCTTGAGCTCGCCGCGCGCCACCGACATGCCGGTGCGCGCCATCTCGCGCGCGGTGCGCGGCAGCGAGAGGTCGAAGGTCTTGCTGAAGACGTACTTGACGAAGCCGCTGCAATCGAAGCCGGTGCTGGGCGTGTTGCCGCCGAAGCGGTAGGGCACGCCGATGAACGACAGCGCGTTGTCGAGCAGGTCGGCGACCTCGATGCCCGGCAGGTCGAGGGACGGGACGCCCACCGACGGCATGCCGATCGAGCTGAGGTCGATGGTGACGTAGCGGGGTGCGGTGGCATCAGGCGCGGGCAGGCCGAGCGCCCGCAGGCTCTCGAGCACCGGGGTCTTGGGCGTGTCGGCGACCACCGGACGCGCGAGCAGGCACAGCAGCGTCGCAGACGCCACCGACAACAGCCTGTTGTGCCGACCGAGATGCATCTCGCGTCTGCTCCTGTCACCCGCCTATGATTGGAGCGGAATTCTACCCTGCTGCCCGGCGCGTCGTACACCCCGCAGACAGGCCGTTTTCGGACCCGGAGAAGACCTTGAAAAATATATCCAAATCAATGACTTGCGTGCTCTCGCGGGCGCTCGTCGTCGGGTTATTGTCGGCTGTGGCGGTGGTGCCGGTGGCCCGGGCGGCTCCGGTGCCCGAGGCCGAGCGCATCCCGGTCGACCTGCGCCGCACGACCCTGGTGGTGCGCGACATCGACAAGTCGCTGCCGCTCTACCGCGACGCGCTCGGCCTGAAGGTGATCTACGACCAGTTGATCGGCGGCGGCAAGCAGGCCGACGGCAGCGTCAAGCCGCCGACCGTGCGACTGGTGCTGCTGCGCGCCAACGACGATTTCATCGGCGTGCTCGGCCTGATGCAGCGGCTCAACCTCGAGCAGGCGCCGCCACCGCCCGAGTTCCGCCGCGCCGGCCCCGGCGGCATGATCCTGGTGTTCAACCTCAAGGACCTCGAGGAACGCTACCCGCGCATCGAGGCGACGCCGCATGTCACCATCGCCGAGCGGCCGCATCGCATCGACTATCCGGCCGCCGGCGGCGGCAGCATCCCGGTGCTGTTCAGCGCGGTGTGGGATGCCGACGGCAACTTCATCGAACTGAACCACCTGCTCGGCGCCCCGGCGGGACGCTGAACGCCATGTCGCGCTGCACTGGCTCGCGTTCTACGGCTCGGTCCGCCTCGCCAACGCGTCGGTCGCGGTCGCCTGCGTCGCGCTCGGCTCGGTGTTCGCGGCCATCATCGAGCCTTGGATCACCGGGCGGGCGCATCGCCGCAGCGAACTGCTGCTCGGCGTGCTGGTGCTGCCCGGCGTGCTGCTGCTGGTGGGCGGGGTGCCGCTCGCGATGCGGCCCGGCATCGCGGTCGGCGTCGTCGCGGCGCTGCTCGCCGCGCTGTTCGCGGCGCTCAACAAGCGCCACGCCACGGGCGATCCGCCCGAAGCGGTGGCGCTGCTGCAGATGACCGCGGGCTGCCTCACGCTGGTGGCGGGCGGCACGGCGGCCTTCGGCGCTGCCGCCACTTTGCGCTGGCCGTCGATGCCCGACCTCGCATGGCTGCTCGTGCTCGCCGCCGCCTGCACGGTGCTGACGATGCTGCTGTGGCTGCGCGCCCTGCCGCACATCAGCGCGTTCACCACCCAGCTCGCGCTCAACCTCGAGCCGGTTTATGCCATCCTGTTGGCGGCATTGTGGTTCCGCGAATACGAGCAGCTGACGCCCATGTTCTACCTGGGCGCGGCGCTGGTGCTGCTCACGGTGTTCGCGCAGCCGCGGCTCGCCACGCTGTTCCGGGAGGGCGCACGATGATCGACCGAAAGCAGTTCCTGCGCGCGCTCGCCGCCGGCACGGCGGCGGGCATCGTCGCGCGCGCATCGCCCGCGATCGCCGCGGCGCAGGCCGTCGCGGCGCCCGGCCGCGGCCCGCGCCGCACGCCGAAGGGCGGCGAACTGCTGTTGACCGACGCCATCGTCGTCACCATGGACGCGGAACGGCGGGCGTTCCGCTCCGGCTTCGTCTGGCTGCGCGACGGGCGCGTGCATCGCGTCGGGGCGATGCGCGAGCTCGGCGCGGTGCCCTACGGCGTCGCGCGGCGGGCGCTCGACGGCCAGCTCGTGATGCCGGGGCTCGTCAACTGCCATACGCATCTCTCGAACGGCATGCTGCGCGGGGTCTACGACGAGATGCCGCTCGAGACCTGGTTCAGCAAGGGCATGTGGCCGGTTCTGGACGGCCTCGACCGCCGCAACGGCGAAGCGGCGGCCGAGCTCGCGCTGCTCGAGCTCATGTCGATGGGCGTCACCACGACCGCCACCGGCGAGATCGGCTCGCGCCATCCGGAGATGCTCGACGGCGTGCTCGGCGCGGTCGAGCGCTCCGGCATCCGCGCGCAGGTGTCGCGCATCGCCATGGACAGCGCCGACCCCACGAACGCGGCGCAGTTCATCCCGGAAGGCTATCGCGACACGCCGGCCTTCGCCGCCGACGAGGTCCGGCGCCTCAAGCGCCGCTACGACTCCGACCGGGTGACGGTGACGCCCGAGGCGCTCGGCGTGCTGCGCTGCACGCCGGAGATGGTGCAGGCGATGCACGCCGTGGCCGTCGAGCACGGCTGCCTCTTCACCATGCATGCCGCGAGCTCGCAGGACGAGCGCGACGCCAGCCGCAAGCGCTTCGGGCACGGCAGCATCACCGAACTGGAGCGGCTCGGCGTGCTCGGGCCGCGCACCCTGCTCGCGCACGCCATCTGGCTCGACGACGCCGAGATCGCGCTGCTGGCGGCGCGGGGCACGGGCCTCTCGCACAACCCCGTGTCCAACGCCTATTACGCCTCGGGCGTGGCGCGCCTGCCGGAGCTGCTGAAGGCGGGCGTGCGCGTCGGGCTCGGCGTCGACGGCGCCTCCACCAACAACGGCCAGAACGTGTGGGAGACGATGAAGATGGCGATGCTCTTCCAGAAGCAGCAGCGCGAAGACCCGGGCTTCGGCTCCGCCGAGCTCGCGCTCGAGCTCATGACCGTGGGCGGCGCCCGCGCGCTGCACCTCGAGGAGGAGGTGGGCTCGCTGGAGGCGGGCAAGCGCGCCGACCTCATCGTCATCGACACCGGCAGGGTGTCGCTCGCCCCGGCGCAGACCCTGGTCTCGAACCTCGTCTATTCGAACGACCCCTGGGCCGTGCGCGACGTCTACGTCGACGGCGAACGGATCGTGGCGGGCGGCGTGCACCGCGCGCTCGACCGGCCGACCGTGGTGCGCGGCGCCACCGGGGCGCTCGACCGTGTCCTCAATAAGGCCGGCCTCGAAGGCTACATCGAAGGCCGCAGCCGTTGGAGCTGGCGATGAAGAGACAGACCTTTGCCCTCGCGCTCTGCGCGCTGCTCGCGGCCGTGGCCGCCGCCGACACCGTCGGCACCGGCCTGCAGCGCAAGGGCCGCATCCAGGCGCTCGCCGACACGGGCCGCGCCGGCGACATCTACGACCCCGGCGTCCGTTCGCCCAAGTCGGCGGCGTTCTCCCCCGACGGCCGCAAGCTCTACATCAACGCGCTGGAGGGCGGCGAGACGCTGGTCTACGCCTGGCCCTCGCTCAAGCGGCTCGCCGTCATCCGCCACGATTTCGGCCCGGGCGACGCGGCGCTGTTCCGCGGCGAGACCACGGTGTTCGGCTACCCCTACTTCAACGGCCGCGAGGGCAGCCGCAATGTCTTCGGCGGCAAGCCCGTCGAGATGGCCTTCTCGCACGGCGGCCGATATCTTTGGGTGCCCTACTACCGGCGCAGCTTCGACCCGCACGCGGCGTCGCCCTCGGCGCTCGCGATCGTCGACACGCGCAGCGACCGCATCGTGCGCGTGATGCCGACCGGGCCGCTGCCCAAGTACATCGCGGTCTCTCCCGACTCCACGCTGGCCGTGGTCACCCACTGGGGCGACAACACGCTGGGCGCCATCGACATCCGCGGCGACGATCCCGCGCGCTTCCGCTACACCGCGCACTGGATCGTCGAGTACCGGCTGCCGGTCGAGGGCATCACCGGCAACCGCGACAGCGAATGCGGGTTCTGCCTGCGCGGCACGGTGTTCACGCCCGACGGCAAGACGGTGCTGGTGGCGCGGATGGGGGGCGGCGGGCTCGCCGGCTTCGAGGCGGCGACCGGCCGCTACCTCGGCACGCTGCTCGACCTGGTCCCGAACCCCCGCCACCTCGTGGTCTCGCAGGACGGCCGCACGCTCTACGCGAGCGGCAACCAGAGCGGGCTCGTCGGCCGCTACGACCTCGCGGCCATGGTGCAGGCGCTCTACGCCGCGGACGGCAAGCGCGTCGACGGCCCGGGCGGCGAGACGCTGGCCGTCGGCCGGGGCGCCCGCACCATCGCCCTCTCGCCCGACGGCCGCACGCTCTACGCGGCCATCAACAACGAGTCCGGCCTGGTGAAGGTCGACCTCGCCCGCTGGCGGGTCGTGGACCGCGCCGCGGTCGACCCGTTCACGGTCGGGCTCGCCGTGAGCCCGGACGGCCGTACCATCGTCACCACGAGCCAAGGCCGCAGCGGCCAGGGCGGCGGCAACTCGGTCGGCCTGTATGCCGACGGCGCCGCGGACTGACGGAGGGGCACGCATGGGCACATCGGGCGGGCTTAAGGCCAAGTTCATCGGTTGGATGATGAAGAAGATGATGGGTGGCGCCGGCGGCAGCCCCGGCTCGGGCGGCGGCCCGCCGCCCTGGGTGCGCGCGATGATGGCCGGTGGCGGCCCGCCGGGCGGCATGGCCGCGATGCTCGCCACCTCCAGCGGCTTCGAGGGCCGCGAGAAGATGCTGGGCGACGCCGTGGCGCTCGCGCTGCGCACGCTCAAAGATTCGTCCCCCTACCAGCACGACATGAACGACGCGCTGGCCAGGATGCACGTCAGTTCGGTGCAGTTCTTCAAGGAACAGGGCGTGCTCGAGGAGTACGTGGCGCACGACATCAAGACCATGGCGCCGATGCTCACGCGCCTGAAGGGCATGATCGACAAGACCGGCGAGAAGGAGATCGCGCTCGCCGGCATCTTCGACCGCACCGCCTGCCTCTACCAGCTGTGCCTCGACCTCAAGAGCGAGCCCGGCAAGCGCAGCTTCAGCTTCCCGTTCTCCAAGGTGCTGGGCGTGGTGCGCGCGGCCGGCCGCTCCGACCTCAGCGACCGCGAGCTGCACGAGCGCTGGCTCAAGCCGCGGCTGCTCGGCTATGCCGCCGAGCTCGGCGTGGCGATCGAGGTGTCGGACATCGGCCCGGACGGCCTGGTGACGGCCAAGCTCGCCGCCTGAGCGGCGAAACGCCCTTTCAGCCCTCGCGGGGCGGACGGCCGGGCGGCCAGGACAGCGCCGTGCCGCGGCGCTTCGAGCGCAGGAAAGGATAGAAGAGCTGCGTCGCCCAGCGCTCGACGCCGTTCTCACGGTCGTCGGCGAGGCCATAGGCCGGCGGATAGCGGCGGGTGATGCGCGCCGTCCCGAACAGCAGGTCCCAGACGAAGAGCAGGTTGCCGTAGTTGCCGGCGTAGTGGCCGACGCCGTCGTCCTGCGTCAGCGCATGGTGCGCGTAGTGCGTCGCGGGCGTGGAGATGGTGCGCTCGAGCACCCACATCACCGGATGCAGCGCCGGGATGCGGTAGAGCGCCTCGTCCCAACGCCAGGTCGAATGGGCGCCGATGATGACCGCGATCTTGACCACCGAGTACCCGGCGTAGAGCCAGCCGAAGCCGAGGTACACCAGCACGCCGCTCAGCCACAGCCCCGGCATCATCGCGTAGTAGAGCGCGTTGTTGCGGTAGACCACGCGCACGCTCATGTAGGCGGCGGAATGGTGGACCCGGTGCAGCGGCCACATGAGGCTGGTGTGCGAGAGGCGATGCCACAGGTACTGCGTGAGGTCGTCGGCGACGAGCAGCATGCCGATCATGGCCCACCACGGCCAGTGCGCGAGCGCGTCGCGCTGCCCGGGCATCAGCCAGGCGCAGAGCGCGGTGGAGGCCGTGAGCACCCCGCCGAACACCAGCGGGAACATCACCAGGATGGCGATGTCGAGCCGGTCGTCCTCGCGGCCCGCGGCCCGCGGGCGCAGCTCGCCACGGACCCACTCGGCGGCCGCGAAGCCGCCGAACACCGCCACCAAAGCCAGGGATTGGAGGGCCTGAGGATCCATGCCCCCCCATTTTACGGACGGAACGGCCGCCGTCGTCTGCACTTTGGTATGGGTCCCCCGAAATCCCGGGGGAAAGGCTAATATGCGGCCCCGGCAAACCCCGAGGTGAGCATGTCCCTGACGATCGGTGTGCCGCGCGAGACCTTCGCCGGCGAGAAGCGCGTGGCGACCGTCCCCGAGGTGGTCGAGAAGCTCGGCAAGCTGGGTTTCAAGGTCTGCGTCGAGCAGGGGGCCGGCGAGGCCGCCAACTTCAGCGACGAGGCCTATCGGGCCGCCGGAGCCACGGTCGCAGCGTCCGCCGCGGAGCTTTATGCCGCCGCCGACGTGGTCTTCAAGGTCCGCCCGCCCACTGCCGCCGAGGCCGCCCAGCTGCGCGAGGGCGCGACCTTCATCGGCTTCGTCTGGCCCGCCCAGAACCCCGAACTGATGCAGCAGCTGGCGGCGCGCAAGGCCACCGTGCTCGCCATCGACTCCCTGCCGCGCCAGTTGTCGCGCGCCCAGAAGATGGATGCGCTCACCTCCATGGCCGGCGTCAGCGGTTACCGCGCCGTCATCGAGGCGGCGCACGCCTTCGGCCGGCCCTTCAACGGCCAGGTCACGGCCGCCGGCAAGATCCCGCCCGCCGAGGTGTTCATCGCCGGCGCCGGCGTCGCCGGCCTCGCGGCCATCGGCGCTGCCGCCAACCTCGGCGCCATCGTGCGCGCCAACGACACCCGCGCCGAGGTCGCCGACCAGGTCACCTCGCTCGGCGGCGAGTTCGTGAAGGTCGACTACGAGGAGGAAGGCTCGGGCGGCGGCGGGGGCCAGGTGATCGCGCCGTCCTTGATGACCGTGAGGCCGCGGACGGCGTCATCCTCCATGTCGACGACGAGCCGGCCGTCCTTCGCCTTGCAGAGGTCTTCGGTGAGGCGCAGCAGGTTGTTGGAGTAGAGCGTCGAGGACTGGCGCGCGAGGCGGCTGGCGAGGTCGGTGTAGCCGACGATCGTGACGCCGTGGCGCACCACGGCCTCGCCCGGTACGGTGAGCTCGCAGTTGCCGCCCTGTTCGGCGGCCATGTCGACGATGACGCTGCCGGGCTTCATCGTCTGCACCATCTCGGCGGTGATGAGCCGCGGTGCGGGCTTGCCCGGGATCAGGGCCGTCGTGATGATGATGTCGACCTCGCGGGCCTGCTGCGCGTACATCGCGCGCTGCGCTTGCTGGAAGCCTTCGCTCATGACCTTGGCGTAGCCGCCGCCGCCCGAG
>RFTM01000008.1 GCA_009923475.1 Gammaproteobacteria bacterium
AATGCTCGATGGCGGCCGAGTTCGCCGCCCACTTCAAGCTGGTGCGACGCATCGCGGCTCACTTTCGCGGTCGTCTGCCGGCCGCCATCGAGCATTCGGACCTCGTGCAGGCGGGAATCGTCGGGCTGATGGAGGCGATCGATGCCTTCGATGCGGAGCGCGGCAACGACTTCGAGACCTTCGCGAAGCTCCGCATACGTGGCGCGATGCTCGATGAGATAAGGCGGGCCGCATGGGCGCCTCGCAGTACCGTCAAGGTGGCCGTCGAAGCCAGGGCGGCAGCGACCCGCATCGCGAACGAAAGCGGCTCGCCGGCCACGCATCGCCAGATCGCCGACCAGCTGGGGCTCGACGTCGCACGGTATCACGAGTTGCGCGGACGCAACCAGGGCCTTGCCGGTTCCGTCACGCTGGACGAGATAAACTTCGCGAGCGAAGAACTTACGCCCGAACAGGCCGCCGACGAAGACAGCATCCGCGCGGCGCTCAAACGAGGCATCGCGGCGCTCTCGGACCGGGAGAAGACGGTCGTCGCCCTGTACTATGACCGCGAACTTACCCTGCGCGAGATCGGTGCAGTCCTTGAGGTAAGCGAGTCGCGCGTCAGCCAGATGCTGACCGCGATCGCGAAACGGCTGAGGGCGAGCATGGACGGCGCGGGCGACGGTCCGGAAACCGGGCCGAAGAGGCCTAGATCCGGGATACGGAAGAGCGGGGAAATGCAAGGGTAATCGCAGAGCCGGGCTGGCGCCTGGCCGGGAGATGTGTCGTGTTCGTGATCATCGGTCTTGTCTTGCTGTTCGGTTGCGTGTTCGGATTCTACGTCCTGCACCACGGTCCGATGGAGCCCATCATCGAGGCGGCGCCGATCGAGATGGGCATCATCCTGGGCGCCGGCATCGGCGCGATGGTCATCGGCAACAGCATCGAGATCCTGAAGGGGGTCGGTGCGGGTCTGGGAAAGTGCCTCAGTGGCCCCGCTTACCACAAGCAGGAGTTCCAGGACACGATCACCCTCATCACCAAGTTGTTCAAGCTGCTCAAGGCTGAGGGCGCCGTCGCGCTTGAGCCGCACATCGAGAACCCTGAGGCGAGTTCCATCTTCGGCGAGTACCCGAAGCTACTGAAGGACCACGCGCTAATCGGGATGATCTGCGACACCATCCGGTTGTTGGTGACCTCGAACCAGCCGCCCAACCCCGAGACCGTGGCCGACAACCTTACCGTCGCCATCAAGACACATCACCATTCGGCACTGAAGCCCGCGCAGGCGTTGGCGAACCTGGAAGGAGCCCTGCCTGCGCTCGGCATCGTGGCCTGCGTCTTGGGCGTGGTGAAGACCATGGCCGCCATCGACCAGCCGCCTGCGATCCTTGGCGGTCTCATCGGCAGCGCGCTCGTGGGTACCTTCCTTGGCGTCTTCATCGCCTACGGCATCGTCGGGCCGCTGGCGGCCCGGCTCGCCCAGATCGTCGATGAAGAAGGGCAGATCTATGCAGTGGCCAAATTCACGTTGATCGGCCACATCCGCGGCGATCCGGTCCCGTTGATCATCGAATCCGCCCGCGCCGCGATCGACCACCATTCGGCGCCCACCTTCGCGGAAGTGTTCGATGGCCTCCGGGGCAAGTGATCCCGCTGCGGAAGCAGCGGAGGACCAGGCGAAGACGAGCGGGGCACCGGCAGCTGCAGCCGCGGAAGCGCCTGCGCCTGCAGAGCCGTCCGCGCCGCTCCAGCCGATCATCATCAAGAAGATCATCGATGAGGGTCACGCCGGGGGTCACGGTGGTGCGTGGAAGATCGCGTTGGCGGACATGATGACCGCGATGATGGCGTTCTTCCTCCTGATGTGGCTGCTCGGAGCCACCAACGCCGACCAGCGGAAGAGCATCGCCGAGTATTTCCAGCCCACCAACGCGCCCCGTGTCGATCAGTCTGGGGGGTCCAACGGGTTCTTCGGCGGTATGTCGTTGATCGATCCGAAATCCCTACCGCTGACGCTGACGCAGACGGGCATCATGCAGCTGTCGGCGCCGGGCACGGAGGAACAACAGACGACCGCCGAAGACCAAGCCCTGCCGCAAGGGCTGAGCGAAGAGGAGCGGCGCAAGATCGCCGCCGAACAAGATGAGAAGCGTTTTGAGAAACTGCAGGATACGCTTGAAAAGCAGATCGGCGCCGATGCCAAGACCTCCGATCTGCTGTCGATGGTCAAGTTCGTGCGTGAGAAAGAGGGCTTGAGGATCGAGATCCTCGACTCCGCCGGGTTCTCGATGTTCTCCTCGGGGACCAACAAGCTTTCCAGCGAAGCGACCTCGCTCATCGAGAAAGTGGGGGAAAGCCTGAAGAACATCCCGAACGAGATCGCGGTGCGCGGGCATACCGACAATCTCCAGTTCAAGAACGGCGGGGGGAACAACAATTGGAGCCTTTCGGCAAACAGGGCGGACGCCACGCGGCAGTTCCTCAACTCCATCGGGGTCGATGACTCCCGTTTCTCGCGCATAGAGGGCGTGGCCGATTCGCAACCCGTGAATCCCGAGAACCCGGCCGATCCTCGCAACCGCCGGATCAGCATCACGGTCCTGTATCGCGACGGGGCGAGACCAGACCGATGAAGGCGGCGGGTCGGCATCTGTCCGGCATCCTGGCCGCCGCCGTTCTCGTCGTGTGGCCGTCCAGCGCGAGCGCCCAGTTCCTGCGCGGCTTCGACCTGTTCCGCGATGGCCGATATTGCGATGCGCGCGACGCTTGGTTGAAAAGCGAGCGTTCCGGAGATTCCACCTCTCCGTTCGGCTTGGCGGAACTCTACGCACGAGGCCTCTGCGTGAAGCAGGACGATAGGCTCGCAAGCCGTTGGTACCTTACCGCAGCGCAGCGGGGCAATCCGCGGGCGCGGGCCGAGATCGGGATCCGCTATGCTTACGGCAAAGGGGTCAAGCCCGATCCGCTCAAGGCGTATGTGTGGATGTCAGCCTCGCGTGCGTCTGCGGGAGGCTGGGAGAAAGATTTTTTCGCCTTGGTCGACAAGAACGCCCAGGTCATCAGGGCAACGCTCACGCCAGAACAGCTGCAGGAGGCTGACAAGGTGCTCGCCGGGTTCTGGAAGACCTATCGCCTGCCGCGCAAGTTCGACTCGCTCGACTGATCAGAGACCGGCGTCCGTGAAACGGACCACGATTTGGGCACAGATGGCACCGCCGGCGGGAGCAGGGGCATCCGATACGGTCCATTTGGCGGACTTGGCCCAAGCCAGCGCAGCGTCGTTGGCTTCTGCATGGGGTGCTGCGTCGGACACGGTGAAAGAACGCTCTCCGTCAGCCGACATCGCGCAGACCTTGATGCCAACCGTCTCCCTGCCGACCAGGCGCCGTTGGTCGGCGCTGAGGAAGGACCATGGCATGCGCGTCGCGGAGCCGAGTTGGATGCGAGGTCGTCTTTGCGGTGATGTTGTCTTGGCCTTCTCCGTCGAATTGTCGATGTCGATCGCACGACTCTCCGCGGCCTTCACAGGCCTATCCTCGGTGTCTGCCGCGTCCTTGGCCATGGACGATCCGCTCTCTGCCAAGACGGGCTTCGTGGCCTCAGGGGCGGCGGTTTCTGGCATGGCTGACGAATGGTGGTGCTGGATGCGCCATTCACCGTCGCGGAAGGTGTAGACGAAGGTATATCGCGCCGAGACGGTTGAGGGTTTGCCGTTCCGGTCCATCACCGAGAAATCGTACAAGCCGGCGTCGACCGACAACCCGCATGTGTGGTGGGTGATGCGACGCACGACCGTGCCGCGGGGGAACCTCTGCAGGAAATGCTCGAAGTAATCCGTGATCGCAGCCTTGTCGGTCCGCGGGAGGTTGGAAACGGTCGGCAGCAGCACCGCATCGTCCCAGTAAAGAGCGGCGACCCGCGAGGCATCAAGCGACGCAAGAGCGACGTTCCACCTCTCGAACAGCGCTGCGACCGCTGCATCGTCGGCGAGCTTGCAGGATCCTGTGTGCGCAGCGACAGGATCGGCGGCCGGAGATGCTGCAAGGGCGCCGACGGGCAAGGTGATGGAGAACATGAGCATCGCGAGTGCCGACATCCCGCGCATGATCCTGCCTATCGACGACTTGTCCAACATTTGCATGGTTGCTTCCCGTTCAGAACGCAGGCTATCTTGTCCCCGGATGGAACACTCCCCGGCCAACGACGACAGCAGTGCCTCGCCCGGTGCTCTGCGCCGCAGTGGCGGGCTGTGGTGGCACCTGCGCGCCATGCGGTATCGCAGGCTGCATGGCCCTTTCAGGAGGGCCATCGCGGGTTTCCTCGGGGATTGGGCCCCCGGGTCAGCGGAACTCATCATCGTGGGGCCTAGCGCGGGTTGGTGCTTGCCGCGGCAGTTCCTCCTCCGGTTCAGTCGTCTTGTGCTGATCGATCTTGATACCTCCGCGCCGTTTTTCTTTTCCGTCCGTCATGCTGGTTCGCTGCGGCATGGCGGCGTGCGTATCGAGTGGCGGCACGAGGATTTCGTCCGCTGCCTGCCGGAGGCCCTATCCGATCGCCCTTCCGCAGCGATCCTCTTCTGCAACGTGTTGGGTCAGTTGGCGCTGGAGCGCGACGATTATGAGCGATGTCTCGCTTTGTTGCCCGGCTGGCTCACCGGCCGTTCATGGGCCAGTTTCCACGACCGTTTCTCCGCGATTCTCCCCCCGTTCAATGGCTCCGGCGATCCGCGGCCGTTTGTGAGCGACTCGCCGATGGATGCTGTCATGCTCCGTCACCTCGCGTATGGCGGGGAGTGGACGGATCACGGCACAGGCGGGGTGTTGCCTGAAGGTACGGTCCGACATTATCTTCCATGGCGTATCATCCCGGAACGGTTCCATTGGATCGAGGCAGGGTCGGTTAAATGAGCGACCATCCGCGGGGCAGCCGGTTGGCGAACGTTCTCGTCCGTGCGACGTTCGTCAGCGCGATTTCGCTGCTCGTCCTGTCGGGTTGCAGCCGAGAGGTTTCCTGTGACACTCCGGAGGTC
This sequence comes from Gammaproteobacteria bacterium, assembly GCA_009923475.1. Taxonomy (GTDB): domain Bacteria; phylum Pseudomonadota; class Gammaproteobacteria; order Steroidobacterales; family Steroidobacteraceae; genus UBA964. The sequence goes on from RFTM01000008.1 coordinate 5,015, forward strand.
GTCGACAAGATGTTGACCCTTGCCAAGCGCGGGGTGGTGAAGGATCTCGCAGGCCAATGCGCCAGCCGCCTCTATACGAGGATACCGTCGGTCGCAGCGATGTGTCCGGTCGACACACAGGGGAGTGGTGATGGCTGTGCGGCGGCCTGCAACAACTGGGCGGAGAGGAATGTCGCGACGAAGGCTGGTGAAATCCGCACGCTCTTCAAGGACGATCTTGTCGCCACGCGGCGCTGCCGCGCGGCGGTCCGGTTCGATGTCGCCTTCGAGGGCGGCCAGAAAGTCGACGCCATCATCACGTACGTTGCGGCACCCCGGGCCGGCGGCGCGCAAGTGGCGCTGAGCGACTGATGGTCCATTTTACGCCCCCAAGGCGACGTCATCAGAGGATGGCCTGGCTGGGTGCGCTGTTCGGATTGTCGCTGGTCGCCGCATGCGGGCGTGAAGGCGGCCCGTCAGTCGATGGGCCGGATTGGCCGGAACGACCGCCCGATGGCCTCGTCATCGGCGAGCGGAGGATCGAGGCTCTCATCCAGTGCTACAAGCTGATCGTGTTGGCGCAGGAGCGTTTCTCGGGAGCCACGCCGACCAACGATGGGGTGGCTGGCACCCTGGTCGTCGCCCGTCGCATGATCGAAGATCGCGTGGTCGGCGATCTTGCCTCAGGCGCAGACAAGATGCGCCTCAATGAAAAGATAGAATCCGACCTGCAGCGACTGATGGATGACAAACCCTACGGTTCGAAGGGGATCATCCTCGAGGGCGCCCGCTATTGCGCAGGGCTCGAGCAGCGCGATGCATGGCGTGGAATGCGGCCCTGAAAAGGACTGAGCGGTGCTCCTGATCTACCTTAGAGCCCGGCGTGGGCTACGATGAAGCGCCGTCAACGAGTCCGTGCGTCGGTATCTTCGGCGGTCATCCTCTGCTGTGCCGCCTTCGCGTATCTCGCCAAGACCGGCGGTCTGTCCGACCCCGCCATTGTCGTCGGCACCACGGTCTTGGGCGCTGTGGTGCTCGGCTGCCTATGGCGCGCCTTGCCTGACGAACCCCACGACTGAGCTTTTGGATAGAATTTTGTTGCGCCGAACGGAGTTGGACACTCACCAAGGCCGGCTATATATTTCCGAAATGGATGTATCTCGACCCGCGACATCGGCCGACCCCGTGCAGGCGGCGTCTGTACGCGCCAAAGACGCCTACGCACCCGTGGCGCAGAAGCGCGGCGATGGGCCCGTCTCGCCGACCGTAGAGAGCCTCCGTGCGAACCTCCGTGAGTCTATGCAGGCCGCCAACGAACGGCTTGCTGGTCGGGGCACCTCGATCAGCATGGCCGTCGACCGGGCGACGAACATGGTGATCGTGCAGGTCAAGGACCGGGAAACGGGAGACACGGTACGCCAGATTCCGCCTGAGGCGGCGATGCAAGTGGCCCGCAACATCGATCGGCTTACGGGCATCCTGGTCGACAAGAAAGCGTGATGCCGTTGCCCGATGCCGCGGGCGTGACCGCGTCATCATGCGGCCCCGAGCGCCATCCAGGCTGACTTCGCGGCGCGACGACAGAACAACGACAAAGAGGTCGGCTCACCGACCGGTTGGGGACTCTGGGGGAGGGTTGCATGGCCAGTATCAGAGGTTTGCGCGAGCGCGCTTTCCACGTCCTTTTCGACGGCGAGAACGGCCCCGCCTCTGCGCGGCGCATCGACTCCTTCATCACATGGCTGATCATAGCCAATCTTGCAGTCCTCGTCCTCGAGCATTTCCCGGTCTACTCCGGGAACGAACATCTCTTCCAGCTGTTCGACGAGGCGTCGATCTACCTGTTCACGCTCGAGTATGCGTTGCGTCTGTTCGCGGCCGCCGGCGATCCTGTGTTCCGCGGCAAGAGGGTGCCTGCCCTGCGACAGGCGATCACGCCGTTCGCCCTCATCGACCTTGCGGTGATCGGCCCTTATTGGCTGCATCTGCTCGGCGTGGTCGAACTGGATCTGCGCGTATTGCGGGTCTTGCGGCTTCTGCGCTTGCTGAAGCTGATGCGGGATTTCGTCCCGGCGTTGCAGCAGTTCCGTCGCGCAAACAAGGGCCGCACGCTTCGGCAAAAGGTCGACTCGCTGGTCAACGAGACGCCAACCTCGGGTGCTTTGCATGCGCAGGTGGACCTGATCCTGATGATCGTCATCATCCTCAGCGTCGTGGCCGTGGTGCTCGAGACCGTGCCGTTCATCCATGATCCCTTGAGCCATGAATTCAAGATTTTCGACAAGGTCTCGGTTTTCCTCTTCACGGCCGAGTACTTGTTGCGGCTCTACGCGGCACCGGAGGCGGACGCCGGCAAGAAACCTTTCGTTCAGCGTTTTTCATGGGTCTTCAAGCCGTCTTCCCTGGTCGACCTGATCGCGATCGCGCCTTGGTATCTCCATCTCTTCTTCCCCGGCGTCGTCGACCTGCGTTTCATCCGCATCCTGCGCGTGCTGCGGATCCTGAAGCTCACCCGGTACAACACGGCGATGAAGACGTTCAGCGACGTCATGCGGCGTGAACAGCGGGCTTTCTTCGCAGCCATGTTCGTCACGTTCCTGATAACGATCCTCGCAGGCGCGATCGTCTATGAGGTGGAGCATGCGGCCCAACCCGAGAAGTTCGATACCATGCCGCGCGCGATGTACTGGGCGGTCGTCACGCTCGCCAGCGTCGGATACGGGGACATCTCGCCGGTGACGCCGCTCGGTCAGGCGTTCACCATGGTGCTCGCCCTGCTTGGCATCGGTATCGTCGCATTGCCTGCTGGAATACTCGGGTCGGCTTTTTCCGACCAGCTCCATCAGCAGCGTGAGGAGATGATCCAGAGAGTCGAGGACGCTTTGGCGGACGGTGTCATCACCGAGGCGGAGGCGAGAGCGCTTGAGCAGGAGCGCATACGGTTGCACATGAGCGTCGAGCAGTTCGAGATACTCAAGAACCGCGCCATCGCCCGCCGAGGCATCAGCGGCTCCGCTTCCGCGGTGCTCAAGGCGGTGCACAACGATCTCGCGTTGATCCAGTTGCGCCTGCATTCGTTGCCTGCGGACCAGGCCATGGTCGGACTGGAAAAGCTCGACCTAACAGAGACACAGCGGGCGGCGTTCCGCGTCCTTCTCAAGTGAGATGAAGGGCCGCCCATGGCCGTTCATGGCCCGGTCGTTGCGGGTATGGATGGCGCGCCCGGCGAGATTCGAACTCACGACCCCTGCCTTCGGAGGGCAGTACTCTATCCAGCTGAGCTACGGGCGCCCGCGGTCATTATAACTACAACCACCCCAGCCGCTTGAACGCCCACCAGGGCACCACGGCCGACAGCACCATCATCCCCACCGCGGCCCAGAAGCCCCAGGGCTGGCCGGAGGTCGGGATCAGCTCGAAGTTCATGCCGAAGATCGAGCCGATCACGGACGGCGGCAGCAGCACGACGGTCGCGACCGAGAAGATCTTGAGGATGTTGTTCTGGTCGATGTTGATCATGCCGAGGGTGGCGTCGAGCTGGAACTGCACCTTGGAGGCGATGAACGCGGCGTGGTCGCTCATCTGGGTGACGTCGCGCGACAGGGTGCGCAGCCGCGCGCGCACCTCGTTGGTAATCTGCGGATGCTCGGCCTGCTGCAGGAAGGCGAGCAGGCGCGCGAGGCTGGAGAGGGTCTCGCGCGCCTTGGAGTCGAGGTCGCCGGCGCGGCCGACGCGCTCGAGGATGGCGCGGTAGTCGCGGGTGCGGCGGCGCATGCCGGGCTGCGGCGCGGTGAACACCTCGCTCGAGAGGGTGTCCATGTCGCTGCCGATGCGCTCGAGCACGTCGGCGATGCGGTTGACCAGCGCCTCGAGCAGGCCCGCGAGGATGGCCACGGCGCTCGCGCACTGCGCGGGGTGGCGCTCGGCGTAGGCGATGTAGCGGCGGAACGGCAGCGGGTCGACGTAGCGGTTGGTGACGAGCTTGTCGGCCGTGAGGATGAAGGTGATCTGGCTGCTCTCGGGGCGGTCGGTGTCGATCTTGGTGACGACGGTCGCCGTCATGTAGAGCACGCCGGCCTCTTCGTAGAGGCGGTTCGAGGTCTCGATCTCGCGCATCTCTTCGCGGGTCGGGACGTCGATGCCGAGCGCGCGCTCGATGCGCAGCTCTTCGTCGGCGCTGGGCTCGAGGAGGTCGATCCAGAGCGCGGCCGCGGGCGGGTCCGCGTCCGCCGCGAGCGCGTGGCGGTGCAGTCCGCCGTCGTCGGGCAGGAACCCGCTGATCATGCGCGCAGGGGGCGAGCCGCGCGCCGCGGGGTCAGCGGCGCGTCTCCGCGGCGACGAGGTCGTTGATGAGCGCGAGCATCTGCTCGACGCCGCCCGCCATCGAGACGTCGGTGAAGTACTTGCCGTTGATGATCATGGCCGGGGTGCCCTCGACGCGGTAGCGGCGCGCGAGGTCGTCGGCCTGGCGCAGCTTCACGTCGACGGACATGGAGTTCCAGGCGTTGGTGAAGGCCGTGGGCTCGACGCCGTTCGCCTTCGCCCAGTCGCGCTGCACGGCGAGCGAGCCTTCGTCGTCGCCGGCCACGAGCGGCGTGCCGCCGCGATGGATCGCGTCGAACACCTTGGTGTGCAGGCGGCCGTCCTGCTTGAGGGCCTGGAGCGCGTAATAGAGCGCGCGAAGGCTTGCGGAGCGGCGCCCAGCGCGAGCGCGGCGACGGCGACGAGCGCGGACGCGTAGCGGATCGCGCGCGCGGCCATCAGCGCAGGCCCTGGATGTAGCTGGCGAGCGCCGCCATGTCGTCGGCGCTCAGGCGCTTGGCGATGGTGGTCATCATGTGGCCGTTGCGCGACTTGGTCTTCGCGCCGCTGGTCACGTCCACGTAGCGCTGCTCGGCGGCGTAATCATTGAGCTGCTTGATGGTGTAGGTGGCGTGCTGGCCGCGCAGCTTGGGGTAGCCGGCGGTCGTCATGCCGAGGCCGCGCGGGCCGTGGCAGGACAGGCAGGCCGGGATGCCGCGCGCGCGGTCGCCGCCGCGGTAGAGCGCCTCGCCCGCCTTGACGGTGGCGGGGTCGGCCTCGAGGCCGACCGGCGTCTGGCGCGAGAAGTAGGCGGCGAGGTCGCGGATGTCGTCGTCGGTGAGCGCGACGGCCATCGGGTACATCACCATGTTGTTGCGATGACCGGCGCGGAACAGCTTGAGCTGCTCGCTGATGTACGCGGTGCCCTGGCCGGCGAGGTTCGGCCACTCGGGGTTGACGCTGTTGCCGTTCACGCCGTGGCAGGCGGTGCAGACGGCGGCCTTGGCTTCGCCGGCGGTGGCGGCGGCGGCGTTGTCAGCGCGGGCGACCGTGGTCGTGAGGCCAAGGGCGCAGGTCGCGAACACGGCGAGCAGGGCGGCACGGGTCGGGGCGGTCATCGAGCAAGCTCCGGACAACGGGGGCAGGCCGGGAAGTTTACACTATGGCGGTGTCCCGCTTCCCCCAGGCCGATTTCCTGCTGAGCGTCGCCGCCCCCGCCCAGTTCCCGACCGACTCGGGGGCCGAGGTGGCGTTCGCCGGCCGCTCCAACGCGGGCAAATCGAGCGCCATCAACGCGATCGCCGGGCGCAAGGCCCTTGCCCGCACCAGCAAGACGCCCGGCCAGACGCGGTTGCTGAACTACTTCGAGCTCGGCCCCGGCCAGCGCATCGTCGACCTGCCGGGCTACGGCTACGCCGCGGTGCGCGACGACGAGCGTCGCAAATGGGCGCCGCTGATCGACGCCCTGCGGTCGCGCGAAAGCCTGCGCGGCCTGATGCTGATCGTCGATGCCCGGCGCGGCCTGCGCGACGAGGACCTCGCGCTCATCGAGTGGGCGGAACCGGCGCGGCGCGGGGTGCATGTGCTGCTCTCGAAGGCGGACAAGCTCAACCAGGCCGAGCGCGCGGCGCTGCTGCGCGAGAGCCGCGGCATCCTCGGCGACGCGGCGACCGTGCAGCTCTTCTCGGCGCATGCGCGGATGGGCGTGGACGAGGCGCAGACCCGCCTCGCGGGCCTCTGGTCCGGGGCCGGCTGAGGCCGCAGGCAAAAAAAACCCCGGCGACTGTTTTGGCAGAAGCCGGGGCCAGACGATCCCGGCACAGGTCTGGAGGCCGGGGCCCGCTCAGGGAGGGAGGAAGCGGGGAACGCATCGCGTTCAAGGGATAAGACCGCGCCATGGGCGGCAAGTTCCGGGATGCCGGAAAATAAAAACGCTTGATATTCAATGACTTGAGCGCGGCAATGTTGCAGGCGCGCTACAGGTCGGGGCGGTTCAGTGCGCCTCGTCCCAGTTGGCGCCGCGGCCCACGTCCACCTTGAGCGGCACCCGCAGGGCACCGCGTCCGGCGGCCACCATGCGCTCGCGCACCGCCTCGGTGACGCGCTCGACCGCGCCCTCGCGCACCTCGAGCACGAGTTCGTCGTGCACCTGCATGATGAGCCGCGCGTCGCCCTTGCCCTCGCCCGCGCACCAGCGGTCGACCTCGATCATGGCGAGCTTGATGAGGTCGGCGGCCGTGCCCTGCATCGGCGCGTTGATCGCGCTGCGCTCGGCGTACTGCTGCAGCGCGCGGTTGCGCGAGCGGATGTCGGGGAGATGCAGCCGGCGGCCGAACACGGTCTCGACGAAGCCGTCCTCGCGCGCCCGCTCGCGCGTGCGGTCCATGTAGGCCTTCACGCCCGGGTAGCGTTCAAAATAAAGGTCGACGTACTGCTGCGCCTCGGCGCGGCCGATGCCGAGCTGGCGCGCGAGGCCGAAGGCGGACATGCCGTAGATGAGGCCGAAGTTGATGGCCTTCGCCGAGCGGCGCTGGTCCGGCGTCACCGCCTCGAGCGCGGTGCCGAACACCTCGGCGGCGGTGGCCTGGTGGATGTCGCGGTCGGCCTCGAAGGCGGCGATGAGGCTCGCGTCGCCCGACAGGTGCGCCATGATGCGCAGCTCCACCTGCGAGTAGTCGGCGGCCACGAGCAGCTGCCCGGGTGGCGCGATGAAGGCCTGGCGGATGCGCCGCCCCTCGGGCGTGCGGATCGGGATGTTCTGCAGGTTGGGGTCGGTGGACGAGAGCCGGCCGGTCTGCGCCACGGCCTGGTGGTACGAGGTGTGGACGCGGCCGGTGTCGGGGTTGACCTGCGTCGGCAGCTTGTCGGCGTAGGTGCTGCGCAGCTTGGCGATGCCGCGGTACTCGAGGATGAGCTTCGGCAGCTTGTACGATTCGGCGAGCTCCTCGAGCACGTCCTCGGCGGTCGAGGGCTGGCCGGTCGGCGTCTTGCGCAGCACCGGCAGCTGCATCTTCTCGTACAGGATCTGCTGCAATTGTTTGGGCGAGTCGACGTTGAACTCGGTGCCGGCCTCGGCCTGCGCCTCGGCCTTCAGCGCCTCGGCGCGCTGCGCGAGCTCGACGCCCTGGCGGCGCAGCATCTCGCGGTCGATGAGCACGCCGTGCCGCTCCATGCGCAGCAGCACGGCCACCAGCGGCTGCTCGAAGTCGCGGTAGAGCCGCGCCAGCAGCGGCTCGCACTCGATGGCCGGCCACAGCGTGCGGTGCAGCCGCATCGTGACGTCGGCGTCCTCGGCGGCGTACTCGCCGGCGCGCTCCAGCGACACCTGCGAGAACGGGATCTGCTTCGCGCCCTTGCCGGCGACCTCCTCGTAGGTGATGGTCTTGAGGCCGAGGTAGCGCTCGGCCGCCGAGTCCATGTCGTGGCGCGTGGCGACGCTGTTCCAGACGTAGGACTCGAGCATGCTGTCGAAGGCCATGCCGCCGAGCGCGATGCCGTGGTTGGCGAGCACGTGCGCGTCGTACTTCAGGTGATGCCCGACCTTGGCGGGCCGCTCCGCCTCGAGCAGGGGCTTGAGCCGCGCGAGCACGGTGTCGCGGTCGAGCTGCGGCGGTGCGTCGATGGCGTCGTGCGCGAGCGGCACGTAGGCCGCGCGTCCGGGCTCGATGCAGAACGACACGCCGACGATGCGCGCCTGCATGTAGTCGAGGCTGGTGGTCTCGGTGTCGAAGGCGAAGAGCTCGGCCGCGGCGAGCGCCGCAAGCCAACGCTCGAGCGCGGCCGCATCGAGCACGAGCTCGTAGTCGCGCGGCGCATCGCGCACCGCGGGGTCCGGCTGCAGCGCGGCATCGCCCGGCGCGGCGGTCGCCGGCAGGTCGGGCGCGGCCTGCCGAGCGCCGGCAGCCGGGCCGGCGGCGCCATCGTCCGCCGTGGACGCCGCGCCGCCCGTCGTGCCGTCGCCGCCGAGCTTGGCGAGCAGGTTCCGGAAGCCGAGCCGCGTGTAGAGCGCGCGCAGCGCGGCCTCATCCGGCGCGCGGCGCGCGAGGTCGGCGGTCCCGGCCGGCAGTTCGAGGTCGCAGTGGATGGTCGCGAGCTTGCGCGAGAGCTCGAGCGTCGCGAGGCCGGCGCGCAGGTTCTCGCCGGTCTTGCCGGGCACCTCGGCAGCGCGGGCCACCAGCTCGTCGAGCGTGCCGTAGCTGCCGAGCCATTTCGCGGCGGTCTTGGGCCCGACCTTGTCGATGCCCGGGATGCCGTCCGAACTGTCGCCCGCGAGGGCCAGGTAATCGACGATCTGCTCCGGCCAGACGTCGAACTTGGCCTTCACGGCGTCGCGGTCGTAGACGCTGCCGGTCATGGTGTTGACCAGCGTGATGCGCGGGCCGACGAGCTGCGCCATGTCCTTGTCGCCGGTCGAGATCAGCACGCGCTCGCCGGCATCGGCAGCGCGGCGCGCGAGGGTGCCGATGACGTCGTCCGCCTCGACACGCGGCACGCGCAGCAGCGGCAGGCCGAGCGCCTGCACCGCCTCGAGCAGCGGCTCGACCTGCGCGCGCAGGTCGTCGGGCATGGGCGGACGATGCGCCTTGTATTCCTTGAAGAGCTCGTCGCGGAAGCTGCCGCCCGGCGCGTCGAACACCACCGCGAGCCGCGCCGCGGGGAACTCGCGCTCGAGCTTCTGCAGCATGTTGAGCACGCCGAGCACGGCGCCGGTCGGCTCGCCGTGCGGGCCGGTGAGCGGCGGCAGCGCGTGGAACGCGCGGTAGAGGTAGGACGAACCGTCGACGAGGACGAGGTCGGGCGCGTTCATGGGTCAGTCCCCACCAATGAAAACGGGGCTCCGGACAGCGCGCGCATCGCCGCTGCCCGGGCCCCGTGCGTGGACTTCAGGCGGTCGTCAGGCGACGCCGGGGGCCTGCACCCAGACCTTGCACCAGCCCGTGCCCTTGACCATCTTGCCCGGGAACAGGTTGCACTTGGAGGCCGGAGCCTTGCGGTTCTTGTCGACCCACTGCAGGCAGTTGCCGCAATGCTGCGTGTTCTTGTGGTTCGGGTTCGCCTTGGCATCGACCTTGGTCGTGTCCTCGACGTAACCGAGCGCCTTGGCGGCGGGTTCGGTCGGGCTGAGCATCGGCAGCGCGCCTGCGGCCGGGGCGGCCGGCTTGGCCTGCGCGAACGCGGTCTCGACCACCACCGGGATCGCCGGCAGGCCGAGGACGGTGGCGCCGAGCAGCTGGCGGCGCGTGAGCTTGTCGTTCTTCATGGCATGTTCCTTTGCGTGGATAGCGTGGATATCGGGCAGACGACGGGGCGATTATA
>RFTM01000071.1 GCA_009923475.1 Gammaproteobacteria bacterium
TGCACGAATCGGCGCAGTTCGAACAGTCGGGAGGGGGCAGTATCCTGGACCCGCCGCGCGGCGACGGCGAAGCTGGATGGCTTGCGGGACTTTTGCGAGACCTGCAGTGCTCAGTGCTGCTCAGTCCTGGATTCTGGCGACGGACGCCCGGGGCAAGTTGTTGATCTGGAGGGGGCGCGACACTCGGCGAAAGGACTAATAGTGCCGGGGTCGAGGGTTCGAGCCCCTCCCTCTCCACCAAACCTCCCGCGAACCGTCCGTTCCGATCTCCCTCCGCGCCAACGGGCGCGACGTCGTTGGTAGACTGGCGGCGGTCCATCGATGGTCCATCGATGCATGGAGGGTCCGGCGTGTTCCGAGCCATCTTGCTCCCCGCGCTCGTAGCGGCTGTCGCAGGCGGTGCCGCGAACGCCGCGCCGCCGCCGCAGATCCCTGTGACCACGTTCTTCCGCAACCCGGACGTGTCGCAACCCATCCTCTCCCCGGACGGTCAGACCTACGCGATGATCATGTCGCAGGGGGATCTGCAACTGATCGTCACCCGGGCGGTCGCAGGCGACCAGTCCGTCCCGGTCGCGAAGGTGGTCGACCCCGGGATGCGGCTGTCCTGGCTGGGATGGGCCAACGCGGACCGGATCCTGATCAGCGGGCAGTTCCGCGACCCGGAAGCGACCGGCATGAGAGCCCGTGCCACGCGCCTGTTCGGTGTCGATCGGGACGGCAAGAACTTCGGTCTGCTCGGGCGCAAGTGGCCGACCTTCGGTGAGGGCAATTGGCCGGTCCAGTTCCAGGATTTGATCATCCACTGGACGCCCGCGGATCCGAAGTCCGTGTTGATCGCATTCCAGCCGCCGGTGGAGGAGCATCCCGAGGTGATGCGCATGGATGTCGATACCGGAGCCCTGAAGCGGGTGCAGGCTGCCGTCAACGGGATCCGCGAGTGGTACGCCGATCGCGAAGGCCGGATCCGCGCAGGGGTGGCGTCCGATGGCGACCGGTATCAGATCTGGGCGAGGAGCGGGCCGGACGAGCCGCTGCGCGAGATCGTCGATGAGCATATCTTCGGTGCGACCGGGCCGGCCTTCGCCGGGTTCCACAGCGACCCCCGGCTCCTATACGTCATGGCGCCCGACGGGGGGCGCCAGGCGCTGTTCGAGTTCGATCTTGTCGCCCGGACGCTGGGCAAGCGTGTGTTCGCGCACCCGAGCGTCGATGTCGACTCGCTCGTCTACGACGCCGGCGCCGGCGGCAAGGTCGTCGGCGTCCGCTATACGGTGGACCGGCCCGAGATCCATTTCTTCGATGAGGCCGCCGAGGCCGAGCGCAAGGCCTTGCGCGCGGCGCTGCAGCGCGAATTCCCGACGCCTGTCTTCCACGAGCAGGTGAGCGCCTCGGCGGACGGTGTGAGACAGATCCTGGAGGTGAGCTCCGAGGTCCAGCCGCCCGTGTATTTCCTCTATGATCGCGGTGCGCGACGGCTCGTGCGCATCCTCAAACAGCGACCCGGGATCGACCCCGGACAGATGGCGCCCACGCAGCGGGTGGAGTTCAAGGCCCGCGATGGTCGAGCGCTCACGGGCTACCTGACGCTGCCCAAAGGCGTGGAACCGAAGAGACTTCCGGCGATCGCGTTGGTGCATGGCGGTCCGTGGGCGCGCGATGTCATCGCTTGGGACCCCGAGGTGCAATTGCTCGCGAACCGCGGTTTTGCGGTGCTGCAGATCAACTTCCGCGGATCCACCGGCCTCGGTCGCGAGCATCTGGAGGCGGGCTACCGTGAATGGGGACAGAAGATCCAGGACGACATCACGGACGGCGTGCGCTGGGCGATCGAGCAGGGCTTCTTCGACCCCGACCGCATCGGCATCATGGGCTCGAGTTTCGGCGGGTATTCCACGCTGGTCGGTCTCGTCAAGACGCCGGAACTGTTCCGTGCAGGCGCAGCCTACGCATCGGTCACCGACATCGAGCTGATGATCGACGACGACCGTTGGTACCAATGGGGCGCGGATTGGCAGCAGACGATGGTGGGCGGCGAGCGCGGCGACAAGGCGCGTCTGCGCGAGAGTTCACCGCTGCGACGCGCCGCGGAGATACGCGCGCCCGTGCTGTTGGGGCATGGCGAGGACGACCAGCGTGTCCATGTGCGCCAGTCGCGCCGGATGGCCGAAGCGCTGCGCGAGGCAGGCAAGCAGGTCGAGTACCTCGAGTTCCCCCGCGAGGTGCACGGCTTCCTGCTCGAAGCCAACCGGATCCGCTGGTATGAGCGCGTGGCGTCGTTCTTCGAGGAGAATCTCGCGCCACGTCCGCCGTCGCCGTGATGGCGGACGGCGAAGATCCGGATGCGACCATCGGTCCTCAGCGATCGACGGACGGGCGTGACCCTCCCCGCGCAAGAGCCCAAAGCCCGTCGCCACCGGCGCGCATCGACGCCATCGATGCCCTGCGCGGCTTCGCGCTGGTCGGCATCCTCTTCATCAACATCACCTCGATGGGCGGGCCGATCGAGTCCGAGCGGCCCGTGGGGCCGCCCGTGCTCGCCGATCCCGACTGGCTCGTCTGGGTGTCCAGCCATCTCTTCGTCTACGGCTCGATGCGCGGCATCTTCTCGATGCTGTTCGGGGCGTCGGCGCTGCTGTTCCTGCGCGACGCGTCGCGCTCGCGCGCGCTGTTCGCCCGGCGCTGCTTCTGGCTCCTCTGCTTCGGCGCGCTGAACGGCACCGTGCTGCTTTGGCCGGGCGACATCCTGCTGATCTATGCCCTGGCTTCGCCCGTCATCCTGCTGGCCCTCGATGCCCCGCCGCGCCGCCTGGTCGCGGGCGCGATCGCGCTGCTGCTGCTCTTCTGGGCGTGGCAGTACGGTTTGCACGCCACCGAGTCCGGGGCGACGGCCGATGCGCCCGATGCGGCGCTTGTCCTGGCAGAAGAGCAGGCCGCCCGCCTCGGGGGTTATCTCGACAACCTCCGGTTCATGAGCGCGGTCAGCTACGACTGGACCTTCACCCCGCACGTCGTACCGTGGATCTTGGATGCAGCCGCGTTCATGCTGGTCGGCATGGCGCTTTTCCGGGCCGGCGTGCTGTCCGGGACGGCGTCGACGGCGCTCTACCGCAAGTTCGCCGTCATCGGCATGGGCGTCGGGCTGCCGATCCGCGCCTGGGAGACGCTGCTCGCTTGGAACGCGGGCGGGGAGTTCCCGCCCGTGACCACGCTCACCACGCAGTTCGGCCGGCTCGCCGTGACCCTCGGCTGGATCGGCCTGTTCATGCTCGCGTGGCGCCTCGCGCCATGGCGTGCGGTGTTCGAACCGCTGCGGGCGCTCGGCCGCATGGCGTTCACCGGTTATCTGCTGCAGAGCGTGCTCGCCGCGCTCATCTTCTCCGGGTTCGGCCTCGGCCTCTGGGGCCGCCTGGACTGGCTGCAGATGTGGGGTCTGGTGCCCGTCATCATGCTGCCGATGGCGCTGGCCTTCATGGCTTGGCTGCGCGTGTTCAGGATGGGTCCGCTGGAACGGCTGTGGCGCTGGCTCACCTTGGGCCCGGCGCGGCGCAGGGTCATTCGAGCGCGATGAGCTCCGCGAGCAGCAGCGGCGGCGCATGTCGCTGCGCGTCGTCGTCCGACAGGCTGCCGCGCACGGTGATCCGCTGGCCGGCTTCGCTGCGCAGCACCGGCAACAGCTCCTCTTTGCCCGCTTGCACGCCGATCCGCAGCGTCGTGGTGGGGGTCCCCCGCGCGCGACCGGTCTTGCTGTCCACGAAGCACACCGGCCCGGGAAGCTCGAGCATGAGGATGCCCTCGGCCGGCCGCAGGATCACGATACCCGTGACGGTGACGGTGGTCGCGCGGCCGCCGACCTCGATGCAGGCGGTGGAAGCCGCCTTGCCCGCCGGCTGAGGGAAAGCGGACGGGGCCAGCAGACCTGCGATGATCGCCCACGCCGAGGCCGTCCCGATCCGACCCCTTTTGCGATGCACGCGCAGTCCGCCGGCCGGCGACGTCAGCGCTTCTCGAACACCAGCTTTTCGCGCGCCACCCGGCCGTCGTCGCCGTAGTAACGCGCGGTGACGATCATGGTGCGCTCGTCGGCCGACAGCGATCGGCGGAAGGTGGCGACCTTCTCGCCGCCGGCCTTGATCACCGAGGTGATCGCGTCACCGTCACCCATGTCGATGGCGATGGTGTCGCCGAGCGGAAGGCCGTGGATCGGGTAGTCGCGGCCGTCGAGCCGCGCCTTGAAGCGCACATCGGACTCCAGCGACAGCTCATCGCCCGACAGCACCAGCGCCCGCTCGAGGCCGCGCGGTGCGACGCCGGTGGACGCCAGCACCAAGCCCGTCGGCAGCGAGGGCGCGCCCGTGCCGGGCCGGGCGGCGAGCTCGGATCTGTCGTGGTTGAGCGCCCAACCGGCCGGTTCCTGGGCTTGCGCCCCGCTGACGGTGGTGAGGCAGAGCACTGCGGCGAGCGCGATGCGGCGGATGTGTCCCTTCATGTCGATACCCCTTCTGTGTCTGTGGAGGAGGGTTTGACACGAAACTACTCCGGGCAGGACGGTTGTCAACGTTTTGTAACAATTCTGTGTTAGCCGCCCTTGGCCCGGCGGGCATCCGCGGGTCGCCGCGGGTGGCAGCCGGCGGGCGCCGTCAGAACGGCGCCATGCGGTCGACCACGCGGTGCGTGGCGGCCGCATCGTCGTCGCGGGCCTGCTCGCCCGGCGGCAGCTCGGCTGCTTTCGCCATCTGCAGCGAGATGATGCCGTTCGGATAGATCGTCACGCGGTTGTCGCCCGAGCCCTGCATGGACGGCAGCAGGAAGGCCTTGCCGCTCGCGCTGCCGACATGGCGCGGGAACCAATACCCCATGTGGTAATGCTCGTCCCCCGAGGCCGTGCCGGCCCCGGCGGCCGCATCGCCGGTGTCGCGCGAGCGGTCGGTCCGGATGTCGAACGCGCCGCGCGCGGCCAGCAGGTCTGCGGTGAGCCCGCGGTGCAGCAACTGCTGCCCGTCGTGAGCGCCGCCGGATTGCAGCAGCAGCGCGATCTTCGCCAGGTCGTCGAGCGTCGGGTAGTAGCCTGCGTTCGCCCACACCACGCCGCGTGCGCCGCCCGCCTCGAGGGTGCGCACCGCGGGCGCATGGTGGATGCCGATGGGCTTGAACACCTCGTCGCCCAGCATCTGCCAAAGATCGGCCTGCGGGCCGCGCACCGACTTCAGGAAGCCGTCGATCGCGAGACCCAACAGGAAAAAGTCCTGGTCGCGATACCGCATCACCGTGCCCGGCTCCCAAGGGTAGGGCTTGAGGTGGCGGTTGATGAGCGCGAGCTTCGCGGCCGTCGAGCCGGCGGTGTACCAGGCGTCGTACTCGCCCTCCAGGTAGCCCGAGAACGGGTCGTTCGGGCGGGTCTTGAGGCTGCCGAATCCGCCGAAGCCGGTGCTCATGTCGGCGGCATCGATGAAGCGCACGCGGCTCCACTTGGGATGCAGGCCGGGCACGTGATCGCCGATGCGCAGGTCGAGCACATAGGGGCCGTAGGTCTCGGCGAGGCGCAGCAGCGCGAGCGGCGCGGCGACGCTCTTCATCACCGAGCGCACCCCGAAACGCATCTCCAGCGGATACGGGTAGGGGCCGTAGGGCGTGGAGGAGTCCTGGTGGTAGAGCGTGCCGCGGTACACGAGCGCGTTCAGCACCTGCCACTTCGGCCGCAACGGGCCGCCGAACCCGTCGAGGGTGCCGGCGGGGAACTGCTTCGCGAGCTCCGACCAGGGCTTGGCGGGCAGGCGACCGGCGAGTTCGCGGCGCGCCGCAGCGCGCTGCGCCTCGAGGTCGGGCAGGCCGCCCGCGGTGAAGCCCGCGGTGGCGCGCCCCCACAGCACGAAATGCTGGTGCAGCAGGTAGGGCGCGGTCTGCTGCGTGAACTGCAGCCGCAGCGCCGTCACTTCGCCGCCGCGGTAGAGGAAGGTCACGACGCCCTGGTGGGCGTGGTTCTCCGTGTCGTTCACCAGCATCAGCGGCAGCGCCGCGCGCGACCAGTCGCCATCGCCCGGCTCGCGCCAGACGCGCCCGAATTGCGGGATGACCGTCCAGTAGCTGCGCGCGCCGCGCGCCGTCGCGACCGGCGTCTCGCCCAGCATCGTCCCGCGTTGCACGGGGACGAGCCTGCCGCCGTCGCTGAAGAGCTGCAGGGACAAGGCGGGGAAGAGGCGCGCGTCGCGGCCGCCGATCACCGGCCCCTTGAGCTCCGGCAGCGCCCGCATCGACGCTTGGTCGATGCGCAGCGTGCCGACGAGCGGCGCGGCCTCGGCGGCATCGGCGCCCGGCGCGAAGGCCGCGTTGTCGACGGGCGCCGCAGCGGCGAGCGGCGAGGTCAGGGTGGCCACCGGCAGCTGCGTCGCAGCGGGGCCGGCGGTCGCGGTGAGCGATGCCATCGACGCCAGCCCGAAGGTCAGGAGCCGGCAGACCGCGGCGGTGGTGGACAGAGTCGGCATCCTGCGCATCGGCGACCCCCTCGGAGTGGTTTCACACCATCCTAAACCGGCGCCCGTTCACACGAGCCGTCATCGCATGTCGCCTGCAGGCATCGGTCCGGGAGGGCCGGACCCGGAGGGCCGCCGCGCTCAGCGTCCGCGCCAGACCGGTTTGCGCTTCTCGGCGAAGGCGCGGGCGCCTTCCTTCTGGTCTTCGCTGCCGTAGAGCTTGTCGACCGTCGGCAGGCGGCGCTTGGTCACCATGTCGAAGGCCTGTTGCACCGGCAGGTGCGAGGTCTCGCGGATGACCTCCTTGATGGCCGCGAACACCAGCGGCGGCCCGTCTGCGAGCTGCTGCGCGAGCGCCCGCGCACGCTCCATCAGGCGATCGGCGGGGACGATCTCGTTGACGAGCCCCCAGCGCTGGGCCTCCTGGGCGTCGATGCGCCGACCGGTGAGCAGCAGCTCCATCGCCACATGGTAGGGGATGCGGCGCGGCAGCTTGATGGAGGCGGCGTCGGCCACCGTGCCCGACTGGATCTCGGGCAGGGCGAAGGTCGCGTGCTCGGCCGCGATGAGGATGTCGCAGGACAGCGCGATCTCGAAGCCGCCGCCGAAGGCGAGCCCGTTGATGGCGCAGATGACGGGTTTGTTGAGCCCCGGCAGTTCCTGCAAGCCGCCGAAACCGCCGACGCCGTAGTCGGAGTCGGGCGCTTCGCCGGCGGCCGCGGCCTTGAGGTCCCAGCCCGGGCAGAAGAACCGCCTGCCCGCAGCGGTGAGGATCGCGACCCGCAGTTCGGGGTCGTCGCGGAAGCCGGCGAACACCTCGCCCATGATGCGGCTGGTCGCGGCATCGATGGCGTTGGCCTTGGGGCGGTCGATGGTGACTTCGAGCACGGCGCCGTGCCGTTCGGTTCGGATGGGGTCGGTCATGTCGGCCTCGTCATTCGGGCTTGAGCTTGATGAGCGCGTCCACCGCGACCGCACGGTCGGGCAGGGCGAGCAAGGGGTTCACGTCGAGTTCGAGCAGACGGTCGCGATGGGCCTCGGCAAAGCGGACGACGGCCTCGATGGCGTGCACCACGGATGCGGGGTCGCCGTGCCGCCCGCGATGTCCTTCGATGAGCCTCCAGACGCGCAGGCGCCTTGCCGCGCGTTCGATG
>RFTM01000072.1 GCA_009923475.1 Gammaproteobacteria bacterium
AGGGTGAGGCGGAGCGCATCGTGCGCGAGACGGCCGAGTGGATGCTGCGCGATGTCGCAGCGGCATCGGCCGTCGGCGCAGGCGGCGCGGCGCCGATGCGCCATGTCGCGCTGCGCTACTTCAACGTGGCGGGCGCCGAGGGCAGGGGCCGCATCGGCCAAGCGCGTCGCGACGCCTTCCATCTCGTGCACGTCGCCGCCGAGCATGTGACCGGCAAGCGCGACCATGTCGCGATCTTCGGCACCGACTACCCCACGCCCGACGGCACGGCCGTACGGGATTACCTGCATGTCGAGGACCTCGCGCGTGCGCATCTCGACGCGCTCGACTACCTGCGCCACGGCGGCGCATCGACCACGCTGAACGTCGGTTACGGCCACGGCTACAGCGTGCGCGAGGTGCTCGCCGCCGTGAAGCGCGCGGCCGGCAAGCCGCTCGTGCTGAAAGAAGGGCCGCGCCGCGAGGGCGACCCGCCGGAGCTCGTCTCGGAGGCCTCGACCATCCGCCGCGTGCTCGGCTGGCAGCCGCGGCTCGACGACCTCGATGTCATCGTGCGCAGCGCCATCGAGTGGGAGCGCAAGCTGCCGGGACTGGGCTGGCGCTGAGCCCTCAGCCGTCGGCGCGCTCGGCGCCCCGCAACGGCCCTCGACCGGCCGCATTTCCGTGAAAATCCCTCGTTTCCGCGCTCGGAGCAGACGGCGCGAGCCGCTAGCCTTGTCACGGCTTGACGGCACTATTATCCGTAACTACAATTACTATGCTGATCTCCTACGATCCGCGAAAACGCCGGCGCACGCTCGAGGAACGCGGGCTCGACTTCGACGATGCAGCGATCGTGTTTTCGGGCGTTACTTTCGAGCTTGCCGACCTGCGCCGCGAATACGGCGAGCATCGGCGGATCTGCTACGGCCACCTGGCCGACCGGATGGTCGTGATCGGGTACGTGCAGCGCGGAGATACCCGCCATGTGTTCAGCATGAGGAAAGCCAATGCCCGCGAAAAAACCCGCCTCTCCGCGCTCCTTGAAGTCGGACCTGCGCAAGTTTGACGCTGCTCCGATAAAGCGGGCGCACTATCGCGAACTGCCCGACCTTACGGACGAGATGATCGCCCGCGGCGAGGTGCGCAGGCCCGGTCGGCCGCGTTCGCGCAACCCGCGCGTGCTGCTGACGATCCGGATCCCGGCAGATGTGCTGGCCCGCTGGAAGGCGACCGGCCCGGGATGGCAGACCCGGATGGCCGAGCGGCTTTCACGCTGAGCCCTCAGCCGCCGGCGCGCTCCGCGCCCCGCAACGGGCTCAGGTGCAACAACCCGAACAGCAGCGTCAGCACGACGCTGGCTGCGAGCGGGCCGCGGTAGCGCTTCACCCGCCCCCAGAAGAGGGGCAGCTCAAGCGCGTGGAGGGCAAGGAAGACGGCTGAGAGGACCGGGGCCAAGGGCAACACCCCGTCCGGCAGCCAGCCCGCCAGATGCCCCAGAGCGGCCGCATAGAGCGCCACGCAGAGGGCCTTGCCGGCGGTGAGCCAGGGAGAGGTCCGGGGGGTCACGGCGCGCCCCGGCTGGAAGTGGCGTCCCCAAGGGGATTCGAACCCCTGTTACTGCCGTGAAAGGGCAATGTCCTGGGCCTCTAGACGATGGGGACGCCGAAACCCCAAGGAAGTTGGTGGAGCCAGGCGGGATCGAACCGCCGACCTCTTGCATGCCATGCAAGCGCTCTCCCAGCTGAGCTATGGCCCCAGAAGAGGGTGCGGATGGTACGGAACCCCCTCGATAAAGGCAAGGCGCAAGGGCGCCCCGATGGCGCCCCGCCGTCGGCCGGCTGGCAATCCGTCAGCCGGCCGGTGCCGCCCCTGCCAAGGCCGCGTCCAAGCGCGCCAGCGAGCGCTCCCGGCCGAGCAGCTCCAGGGTGAGGTCGATGGGCGGGGAGATGGTGTTGCCGGTGAGGGCCACCCGCAGCGGCTGGGCGACCTTGCCGAGGCCGATGCCGCGCGCAGTCGCGAGCGCGTTCAGCGCCGCATTGAGGGGCGCCGCCGTCCAATCGCCCGCGTCCGCGAGCACGCCGCGCAGCTCCGCGAGCACCGCCCTGCCCTCGTCGCCCAGGTGCTTGGCGGCCGCCTTGGCGTCAAGTTCGACGGTGTCGCCGAAGAAGTACCGGCTCGACTGCGCCATCTCCTTGAGCGTCTTCACGCGCTCGCGCTGCGCGACCACGATGCGCGCGAGGAAGGCGTCGTCCGCCGCCGCGCCGCTCGCCGTGTCGATGCCGATCCGCGCGAGGTGCGGCTTTAGGTAGGGCACCACCGTCGCCGGGTCTGCGCGCATCAGGTGCTGCTGGTTGAGCCACAGCAGTTTCTCGGGGTTGAAGGCCGAAGCGGCCTTGTTCACGTCGGCGATGTCGAAGGCGGCGATCATCTCCTCGCGCGTGAACACCTCCTGGTCGCCGTGCGACCAGCCGAGGCGCACGAGGTAGTTGAGCAGCGCGTCCGGGAGGTAGCCGTCCTCCTCGTACTGCAGCACGCTCACCGCGCCGTGGCGCTTCGAGAGCTTGGCGCCGTCCGGCCCGAGGATCATCGGCACATGCGCGTACACCGGGATCTTCGCGCCGAGGGCCGCCAGCATGTTCATCTGCCGCGGCGTGTTGTTGAGGTGGTCGTCGCCGCGGATCACGTGCGTGACGCCCATGTCGGCGTCGTCCACCACCACGCAGAAGTTGTAGGTCGGCGTCCCATCGCCGCGCGCGATCACGAGGTCGTCGAGCTCGCTGTTGCGGAACACCACGCGCCCGTGCACCTGGTCCTCCACCACCACCTCGCCGTCGAGCGGGTTGCGGAAGCGGATCACCGGCTCGACGCCGGGGCGCGAATCCGTACGGTCGCGCCAGCGGCCGTCGTAGCGCGGCTTCTCCTTGCGCGCCATCTGCTCTGCGCGCAGCTGCTCGAGCTCTTCCTTGGTGCAGTAGCAGCGGTAGGCCTTGCCCTCGGCCAGCCACTGCGCGATGACCTCCTTGTAGCGCGGGAAGCGCGCCGTCTGGAAGTACGGGCCCTCGTCGGCCGCGAGGCCGAGCCACTGCATGCCCTCGAGGATCACCCGCACCGCCTCGTCGGTCGAGCGCTCGCGGTCGGTGTCCTCGACGCGCAGGATGAACTTGCCGCCGCGGCGGCGGGCGTACAGCCAGGAGAACAGGGCCGTCCGGACGCCGCCGATATGCAGCATGCCGGTCGGGCTGGGGGCAAAACGGGTGACGACGCTCATGGGGGGCGAAGTCTAGCGCAGCCGCCCCGCCCGTCGTAGAATCCGCGTCCTTTCCCGGGCGGGCGGTTAGCTCAGCGGTAGAGCACTGCTTTCACACGGCAGGGGTCACTGGTTCAATCCCAGTACCGCCCACCATCCATCAGGCACTCGCGGGGCAAGGCCCCACCCGTTCCCTGATGTACGCGGCCGCGGCCAGGTCCTGCACGACGTGGCCCAGCGACTTGTAGACGGTGATCTGCTCGTCCGAGGTCCTGCCCGCAACGCGGCCCGCCAAGACCTCGCCGATCTCGCCCAGGATGTGCGTGGCGTCGATCAGGCCGGCGTCACGGGCGATCAGGAACTCCGCCGCCGCCACCAGCGCCGACTCCCGGCTGTCCACGAAGTAGCGGCTCGCGCAGACGAGTTCCGAGTCGACTTCGGTGGGACCGGCGTAGCTCGAGCCGACGACGTTCACATGGGTCCCCGGCTTCACCCACTTGCCGTACAGCACCGGCGTGTCGGCGCAGGTCACGGTGCAGATGATGTCGGCGCGGGCCGCAGCCTCCTCGCCGTCGCGGATGGCGATGACGGGGATGCCGGTCGCCTCGGCAAGCCGACCGGCGAACGACGCAGCGGATCCCGGCCGCCGGCCCCAGACCAGGACCTCTTCGAGCTGCCGCACGCGCATGATCGCGTGGATGTGGCTCTCGGCCTGGTGTCCGCAGCCGAAGATCGCGAGTCGCGCGGCATCCGGCCGTGCGAGCGCGGCCGTGGCGACGGCCGAGGCGGCGGCGGTCCGGATGCGGGTGATCTCCGTGGCATCCGCGACGCAGGTGACGATGCCTGTGTTGCGGTCCATGAGCACGACGACGCCGTTGTGCGAGTTGTGCCCGGGGTGGTCGGGGTCGCGCACGACGGAGGCGAGCTTCGCGCCCATCCCGCCGGGAGCGGCGAGCGAACCCGGCATCGTGCCGAGCAGCACGTCGGCCGACACGCGATGGATGTTGCGCAGCGGCTGGGGCGTGCCGAGGACGCTGAAGTCGGACATCGCCTTGCGCACTGCGGCGATGCAGCCCTCGTAGTCGAGCAGCCTGCGCACGCCGTCCGCATCGATCATGGCGTAGGTATTCAAGGGCGGCTCCCGGGTCAATCGAAGCGGCGCAGGAAGGTCGCGATCGCCTCCATCGCGCCGTTCGCCTCGGGCAGCCGCGGCGCGAACAGGTGCCACACATGCGGCATCTCCGGCCAGAGCTCGAAGGTGACGTCCACGCCCGCGGCCGCCGCGCGCTCGTGGAACCGGATGTTCTCCACGAGCCCGAGTTCCGCTCCGCCCACCTGCAACAGCAACGGCGGGAGCGACGACAGCGCGCCGTAGATCGGCGAGACGACGGGATTCCGGGGGTCGATGCCCGCCAGGAAGAACGCCTTCATCTTGACGTAGTGGTCGCGCAGCGCGAGCGGGATCGCCTCGGTCATGCACATGTCCACGGCCCCCGAGAGGGTCGCGATCGCATCCGGGCCCCGCGCGCCCTTGTCCAACAGGCCGTAAGCGGTGGACAGCGAGAGCCCGCCCCCCGCCGAGTCGCCCGAGATGAATATCCGGCGGGCGCGGCCCGCACCGAGAGGCCCGTTCTCGGTGCACCACTCGTAGGCGCGCAGGCAATCCGCGCGCGCATCCAGGATCGAGTGTTCCGGTGCGAGCCGGTACTCGACGTTGAGCACGCAGCATCCGGTCAAGTGCGCAAGGCGAGCGGCGTGCGCGCGGTACATCTCCAAGTCGCCGCCGATGTAACCCCCGCCATGCAGGTAGACGAGACGACGCCCGGTGTCGCTGTCAGGCTCGAACAGCCACTCGCAGCGCACGCCGTCGGCGGAGACGGGCTTGACCGAAACGGAGGGCGGGATCACGCCGTACTTCGTGACCGGACGCATGCAGGCCCGCAGGCGATGCACATCGATGGGAGGGCCCATGGACGCGAAGGTCTCCGCCGCGAGGGCGCCCATCTCGGCCATGATGTCGTTCAGTTCGGGCGATGCCATCTTTGCTCCTGGGCGAGGGTCATGAGTGGCGGATCAGGCGCCCCGGAAGGCGCTCGTTCCGTTGTGCAGCCATTTCCGGCCTTCCGCCTCGATCACGGCGTAAGGCCGCACGAGCCGGGTCGTGAGCGGCGCATCGCGCACGCCCAGCATGGCGTCCGGGCCGCTGACGTAGAACTGCCCCGGCGCCCACGGGTGCAGGTGCAGCCGCTGCGCCAAGGTCTTGGACAAAGGCGTCGAGACCGTGGGCTCGACCGACATCGTCATCCCCTGCCCCGAGCGCTCGACGGTGAGCCGGATGGCGCAGTCCGCGTAGGTGCCGGCATACCGGTCGAGGTCTTGCGAGGCGCCCTCCATCACCGGCGGTGCATCCGGTTCCCAGGCGCCGGACAACTCGCGGAAGATCTCGGAGAAGAGGTCCTCGTAGACCGGCAATCCCGCGCGGCAATTCACGAGCAGCGACACCGCCACCCGGTTCTGCGGATCGACGCGCAGGAACGAGTTGGATCCCGCGGTCGATCCGTCGTGCCCGAGGATGCGTCGTCCGCCCCAGTCGTAGAGCACCCAGCCGAGCCCGAAGCCGGCGTACAGGAAGCGCGTCGGCGAGGGGACCTGCAGTTCCTGCATCAAGCGCGCCGTCTGCGGGCTCAGGTAACGCGTGCCGTCGACCGCGACACCTTCCTGCAGGTGCATCGTGCAGAAGGACAGCAGGTCGCTCGGGCTGCCGGCGCAGGTCGAGCCTGCAGGGCCATGCCCCGGCATCCAGTACGGGTGCGGGTCGGGCGCCCACTGCCCGGTGCCCGGATCCGGCACCTGGCCGACCGCGTAGCGCTGCCGCAGCGCCTGCTCAGGCCGCGAGGCGACCGAGTGCATGCCGAGCGGCTGCGCGAGATCCTGGACGATCGCCGCAGCCCAAGGTTTCCGCAGCGTGCACTCGATCAGCCTGCCGAGGAGGATGAGCCCGCTGTTGCAGTAGGAGAGCACCGCGCCGGGCGTGTGGTACTGCGGCGCGCCGTTCAGCAGACCGACTTGGCGCGCGACCGTGTCGTCGTTGCTGCCCGTCTCGGCGAAGATGATGCCGATCAGGCCGGCCTGGTGCGTCAGGCAGTGGCGGACGGTCAACTGCTGCGCGACCGCGGGATCAGGCGGCGTGAAGTCGGGGATGTACCTCGCGATCGGCGCATCCAGCTCGATGAGCCCCTGGTCGACAAGGCGCGCGACCAGCGTCGCCGTCAACATCTTGGTGGTCGAACCGAAGTGATACACCGCGCCGGGCGTGGCCTCGATGCCCGCCGAGCGGTTCGCCCAGCCCGCCGCCGCTTGGAAAGTGCGATCGCCGAAGCGGACCGCGATCGAGGCGCTCGGCACCCCGTGCCGCTCGACGCTGGCGGCCAGCAGCGACTGCAGGTGTTGCAGCACCAAGGGCGTCTTGCCGGAACCCTGCGGCGCCACCGATCCACCTTCGCCCATGCCGGCACCCCCGATGTCTACGGTGACATGTTACGAAGGTACCCATGAACTGTCAACGGACGCAGCCGGAAAAGGCAGTGCGTAACGCGTCCCGCGCTTCTCGCCGGCGCGCACCAACGCACCCCACTCCACGAGCTCGGCGAGGTCTCGCGTGGCGGTCGCCGGCGATGCGCCGGTCAGCGCCGAGTACTTGCCGGCCGAGAGCCCGCCGACGAAACCGCCCGGCCCGTCGCGCATCAGCCGCAGCAAGGCCTTCTCCTGCCGCGCATTGAACCGGCCGCGCAGACGATCGAGCAGACGGGTCTTGTCGATGATGAACTCGATGGACGCGAGCGCGCTGCGCTGCGCCTCGAGCACGCGATCGGCGAACCAGTCCAGCCAGTCATCGACCTCGAGCGACCGGCTCGCCGTCTCGAGCGCGCTGTAGTACGCAGACCGGTGCCGCTGCAGCACCAGCGACAACGCGGACAACGCCGGCTGTCCCGCGCCCTGCGCCAACGCCATCTCGGCGATCGCACGCCCGATGCGGCCGTTGCCGTCCTCGAAGGGATGCAGGGTCTCGATATGCAGATGCGCGAGCCCGGCGCGGGTCAACGGCGGCAGGGGCGCAGCACCACCCGAGCCCGTCGTCGCGAACCAGTCGAGGAACGCCGCCATCTCGCGCGGCACGACGACGGAAGGCGGCGCCTCGAAATGCACCTTGGGCGCGTGGACAGGTCCCGACACCACCTGCATCGGCTCGTCGTGCCTGCGATAGCCGCCCACCTGCGCAAGGTCCGAACGGCCCTGCATCACCTCGCGGTGCCACTCGAACAGCAGCGCC
>RFTM01000073.1 GCA_009923475.1 Gammaproteobacteria bacterium
CGGAGGTCGTCGCACAGCCGGCGAGCGTCACCAACATCGTCAACAAAGAAATCACTCGCAATGCGCTCATCCGCCACCTTTGAAAAATGCGTGCAACTGATCGGACAATCGCGAACACGCCGTGCCCTCGACGCGGGCGATGAATGGCAACGGCACGATCGCACCCACGATCGCCGAAGTTCCGGTGACGTTGGTGCCGACGGAGCCTGCGGACTTCGCGCTCTTGAGGTCCCAGATGGTGGCCTGGAAGTCCGATTCCTTCTCCCACCAACCGAAGCCGACGCAGCCCGCCGCGCCGGGAGCGGCGCCGCAGGCAAGGCTGCCGCCGCCATCGGTCTTGCGGGTGTTGCCGTCGAGCCAGACCAGGTAGCGGACGCCGGAGGCGGCGATGCGCTCGCTCACGCCCGGTCGCGCCAGCACCTCGGTGACCGCCTCCGGCCGCGACGGCGCCGTCGCGGGCTCGAACCACGGGAACAGGCTGTCGACGAAAGCGTCGTTGTCGCGCACCGTGACCGGCCGCTCGCCCGAGGCCAGGCCGCGGCCGACGCAATCCATGAAATCATCGGCCGCCGCGGCGCCCTCGATCTGCGGCTTGGCGAGGATGACCACGGCCTCGCCGGCGGCGATCTGCGTCGGCAGCTCGCGCGACTCCTCGACGCGCGCGCTCATGCAGCCCGCGACGCCGAGGGCGAGCGCGGCCACGAGCATGTTGCGTAGCGTCATTACAGCCATTCCGGGACTCCCGCGGGTGACAGGCCCCCGGTGCGGCCCGGCCTGTCCGACCTGCTGCAGCCGAGTATGCCATGCGTTCCCGCACTGGAAAGACCGTGCGGCAGGCCGGTGGTTCCCTGCCCCCGGGGATCAGCGATGAGCCGGGTCCGGGAAGCGGTCGAGACGACGCAATTGCGGGAACAGGCGCAGATAGACGCCGACCACGCCGAGGCAGGCGAGGCCGCCCGCCACCACCGCCGGGACCGGACCCCACCAGCTCGCCGTCAGGCCCGACTCGAACTCGCCGAGCTCGTTGGAGGCGCCGATGAACATGGCGCTCACCGAGCTCACGCGGCCGCGGATCGCGTCGGGCGTCTCGAGCTGCACCAGCAGGTGACGCACGAACACGCTGACCATGTCGCCCGCGCCGACGCAGAGCAGCGCGACGAAGGACAGCCAGAACGAGGTCGACGCGCCGAACACCACGGTGGCCGCGCCGAACACCGCGACGCCGCCGAACATCCAGCGGCCCGCATGGCGCGAGATCGGCCGCCGCGCGAGCAGCACCGCGGTCACCGCCGCCCCGATGCCGGGCGCGGTGCGCAGCAGGCCTAGGCCCTCGGGCCCGACATGCAGGATGTCGGCGGCGAACATCGGCAACAGCGCGGTCGCGCCGCCGAACAGCACGGCGAACAGGTCGAGCGAGATCGCGCCGAGCACCGGCTTGCGCGAGAACACGAACCGCAGCCCCGCCGACAGCTCGTGCCAGGAGTGCGGCGCGGTCGACGGCGGCGGCCGCACCGGACGCACGCGCATCAGCTGCGAGATCACCACCGCGAGCAGCGCCAGCGCGCTGGCGTAGACCCACGCCGCGCCCGCGCCCGCATGCGATTCGCCCGCCGCATAGAGCAGTCCGCCGAGCGCCGGCCCGGCGATGATCGCGAGCTGGAACAGCGTGGCGTTGAACGCCGCCGCACGCGGGAAGAGCGGCGGCGGAACGAGGTTCACCACCATCGCCTGCCCGGTCGGCATCCAGAACGCACGGCCCGCGCCGACCAAGGCCATCGCCACGAACACCGGCCAGGTCTCGCGGCCGCCGGACAGCGTGAACGCGAGCAGCACCGCCACCGCCAGAACCTCGGTGGCGTAGGCGAAGGCGAGCACCGCGCGACGGTCGTGCCGGTCGGCCGCCTGCCCGCCGGGCAGCACCAGGGCCAGGAACGGCAGGAACTGCGCGAGGCCGACGAGGCCGAGGTCGAGCGGATCGCGGGTCAGGTCATAGACCTGCCAGCCGACCGCGACGCCGAGCATCTGCCAGGTCACCGTGGCGAGGAAACGGGCCGCGGCGTAGCGACGGAAATCCCGCTGCGCGAGCACGGCCCGCAGCGACGCCCGGTCGGCGGGCGACCCGTCCTCGGCCGCGGCTGACGATGCCGTCGAAGGTTCCATGCGTCGGTGGTAACTTGCCCGTCACGGATCAGACTGGGGAGTGTCTCATGGCGACGCCTGCGATCACGCGCCACTTCGCGACCATCACCGGCGGGCGGTGGGGCGCGCGGCAGGTGCATTACCGCCGCGCCGGCAGCGGCCCGGTGGTGCTCTGCCTGCACCAATCGCCGCTCTCCTCGCGCGACATGCTCGCGACCCTGGCGCGCTGGCATCCGCACTTCACCTGCATCGCGCCCGACACGCCAGGGTTCGGGCTCTCCGACCCGCTAGGCGTGCCGCGCGCCGAGATGACCGACTTCGCCGACGCGGTGGTGGAGTTCATGGACGCGCTCGGCATCGCGCGCGCGGCGGTCTACGGCTTCCACACCGGCGCGATGATCACGCTCGCGCTCGCCGCGCATCATCCGCAGCGCATCGCCTGCGCGGTCGCCAACGGCGTCGTGCTGCTCACCGAGCAGGAGCGCGCCGACATGGTCGAGCACTACCTGCCGCCGCTGCTGCCGGCCTGGGACGGTTCGCACCTGGCGTGGCTGTGGGCGCGGCTGCGCGAGCAGACCATCTTCTTCCCCTGGTACCGGGCGGCGGCCGCGGCCCGGCTCGGCGGCGGCTTGCCGCCGCCCGCGACGCTGCAAGGCGCGCTGCTCGATTTCATGCGCTCCGGCGACCACTACCGCGTCGGCTACCGCGCGGCGTTCACGCTGCGCAGCGACGAGGCGCTGCGGCGCGCCGCTGCCCCGCTGCTCGCCACCGCGGCGTCCACCGACGTGCTCTCCAAGCAGTTGCCGCGCATCCGCAACGCCGCCGACTGCGTCACCGTGCGACCCGGCGGCACCCCCGAGGAGACCCTGGACCTCTGCCGCGACTTCATCAGCCGCCACGCACGCGGGCGCGCCGCGGTGCCGGCGGCGGCGCCGGCGGCGGCGCTGCCCTGCCTCATGCGGCAGGACTTCGTGGCGGTGCCCGGCGGCCAGCTGCGCCTGCGGCGCAACGACGACGCCTCGGGCATCCCCGTGGTGCTGCTGCACGATGCCACCGGGTCGGCCGACGCGCTGCGCGGCGTCGCGCGCGGCTTCATCGGCCGTCGCCCCGTGCTCGCGCTCGACCTGCCGGGCCACGGCGAATCCGATGCCGCGCCGCTGCGCGGCAAGCCGACCATCGACTCGCATGCGCGCGCGGTGGTCACGGCGCTCGACGCGCTCGGGACCTCCGACCGCCTGGCGCGGCTGCGCGTCCCGACGCTGTTCGCCGCCGCGCCCGCCGATCCTTGCGAGCCCGACACGCGGCGCGCCGCCGAGGCGCATCCGCAGCTGCCCTTCATCGCCTTGGCCGACGACCCGACCGGGTGGGCCGAGGCGCTGCTCGCCGCGCCGGGCGCGTCGCCGGTACGCGCGGCACGCAAGGCGAGCGAGGCACCGCGCCGCGCCGCACCGCGCAGGGGTCGTGCGTGAAGCGCATCTGCGTCTTCTGCGGCGCCAACGCGGGACGCGACCCCGCCTACCGCGAGGCCGCGCAGGCCCTCGGCACGACGCTCGCGCGCGAGGGTCTCGGCCTGGTGTACGGCGGCGCGTCGATCGGGCTGATGGGCGCCGTGGCCGACGCCGCGCGCGCGGCGGGCGGCGAGGTCATCGGCGTCATCCCGCGCGCCCTCATGAAGCGCGAGATCGCGCACGCCGGCCTCGCCGACCTGCGCGTGGTCGGGTCGATGCATGAACGCAAGGCGCTGATGGCCGAGCTCGCCGACGGCTTCGTGGCGTTGCCGGGCGGCGTCGGCACGCTCGAGGAGCTGTTCGAGGTGTGGACCTGGGTGCACCTCGGCCTGCACCGCAAACCCTGCGCGCTGCTCGACGTCGCGGGTTTCTATTCCGGGCTGGCGCGCTTCATCGACCACGTCGAGGCCGAGGGCTTCCTGCGCGAGGGCGTGCGCGAGATGCTGCTGGTCGAGCGCGACCCCGGGGCGCTGCTGGCCGCGATGCGCGCGTGGCGCGCTCCGCCGATGCCCGCGCAGCTCACGCGCGCCGAGACCTGAAGGAAGCGGGGCGGCCGCTCGCGCTCAACCCTGCGCGCGCTTCTCCGCCAACCACTCGCGCCAGATCGCCGTGAGCACGGCGAGGATCACCGGGCCGATGAACAGGCCCACGAGCCCGAAAGCGGCGAGGCCGCCCAGCACGCCGAACATCACCATCAGGAACGGGATGCGCGTCGCGCCGCTGATCACCAGCGGGCGCACGAGGTTGTCGACCCAGCTCACCGCCGTCAGGCCCCAGATGAAGAGGCCGATCGCGGCCGCCGCCTTGCCGGTCAGGAACAGCCAGAGGCTCGCGCCCGCCCAGACGAAGGGCACGAGGAAGGGCACGAGGCCGACGAGGAAGGTGATGGCGCCGAGGAACGCGGGCGCCGGCACGCCGGCGACCCAATAGCCGAGCCCGGCGAACGTGCCCTGCGCGAACGCGGCGAGCACGAGCCCGTAGACCACCGCCTTGACCGTGGCGCCGATGGCGTCGAGGTAATGCTCGACGCGTACGGCGCCGAAGAACTGCTCGAGGATGCGCCGCACCTGCGCCGCGAACTGCTCGCCGTCGCGGAACATGAAGAACAGCGACACCATCGCGAGCACCAGCTTCGCGAGGTTGCGGCCGACGCCGCCCAGCAGCGCCACGAGTTCGCCCGAGGACTGGTCGAGGAAGCCGCGGATCGCCTCGCCCAGCGCCTCGGGGTTGGTGGCGATCTGCGCGTAGAGCTCCTGCAGCCGCGGCCCGAGGATCGGCAGCTGGGTCACGAACGACGGCAACTGGCGATGCGCCAGCAGCGGCGCGAGTTCGCGGTACACCGGCAAGGCCTGCGCCTGCACCAGCACGGCCAGCCACACCACCGGCAGCACGATGCAGACGGACAGCAGCACGGTCATGAGGAAGGCCGCGACGTCGCGCTGGCCGCGGCAGACCTTGAGCATGCGCTCGTGCAGCGGCCAGGTGACGTAGGCCAGGATCGCCGACCAGATCACCGGCACGATGAACGGCTGCAGCACCTGGAACGCGAGCAGCACCAGCACCGCGAGCAGGCCCGCCAGCAGCAGCCGACGCAGCCACTTGCCCTCGGTGAGCTCCTCCATCACCGGGCGCGCCCCGTCATGCGTCCGGACCCGCGGCGAAAGCCGTGAGCGTGAGCAGCGCGACCACGCCGAGCGTCAGGTCGCGGCGCAGCGCGAGGTAGTCCGCAGGCAGGTCCGCACCGCAGCGGCGGCGCTCGTACAGCCAGAAGAGGCCGAAG
The DNA here is from genome assembly GCA_009923475.1 of Gammaproteobacteria bacterium. GTDB lineage: Bacteria > Pseudomonadota > Gammaproteobacteria > Steroidobacterales > Steroidobacteraceae > UBA964. The sequence goes on from RFTM01000073.1 coordinate 5,428, forward strand.
CCCGCGACCAGCAGCGCGATGCCGCGCGTGCCGCCCTGCAGCACCGCCGCGGCCCCGACCACCGAAGGCAGCACCGATCCCGCCACGGTCACGGGGTCCCAACGCCAACGCCCCGCGAGCGCGAGCCCCCAATGCACCGCCGCGACGAACGCGAGGATCGCCGTGCCCCAACCGAGCGCGAGCCGCAGGCCGGACGCACGCCACGCCGGATCCGGCGCGAACGCGACGCAGGCCGCGGCGGCGGCGAACGGCAGCAGTCCGAGCAGTCCGGCGGCGCGCGCCACGGGGGCGAGCCCGAAACGGCCGCGGACAGCATCGCGGGAAGGATCATCCATATGACGCATGATACCGCCGACCGCGGCGGGAAACCTGTATCAGGCCGACGGCTCGCGGGCCAACCAGTCGAGGATCGCCTGCGCGACCGGCTGCGGCTCCTCGTGGTGCAGCATGTGGCCGAGACCGGGCAAGGTCGTGACCTCGACCCGGCGCAGATGGGCCCGGTACGCCGCAGGCTCGCCGTCCGGCCCCAGCCGGCGCAGCAGGTCGGACTCGGCGCCGAGCACCATCAGCACCGGCGCCTCGACCGCGCGCCACAGCGCTTCGGTCTCCTCGCGGCGATAGAGCACCGGGTTGACCATGCGATGCCAAGGGTCGAAGCGCAGCTCGCGTCCGCCGTCGGCGGCCGGACGCGTCCAGGCCTCCGCGACGTAGCGCGCGTGCGGCGCCGGCAACCGCGGGTTGCGGCGCATCAGGTTCGCGGCGAGCTGCCCGCTGTCGCCGTAACGCGAGCCGGTCGGCGGCGCGCGCAGCTCGTCGAGCCAGCGCCGCATGCGGCCGGGCGCCTCGTCCGACGTGGTCCGCGGCAGTCCGAAGCCCTCGAGCGCGACCACCGAACGGACCCGTTCCGGACGGACACCCGCGTACTGCAGGACGATGTTCCCGCCCATGCTGTGGCCGATGAGCCGCACCGGCGCGCCGGGCGCGAGCGCATCGAGCAGCGCGTCGAGGTCGGCGAGGTACTCCGGGAACCAGTACGGTCCGTTGATGGCGGCGCTGCCGCCGAAGCCGCGCAGGTCGAGCGCGACGCAGCGCCAGTGCTCGGGCAGCGCATCGACCAGGAACTGGAAGGTGTCGCTGCAATCCATGTAGCCGTGCAGCAGCACGACGGGCGGCGCGTCTTGCGGCCCCCACTCGACCCTGCGATGCGCGAGACCGCGCAGCGTGATCGGGGACACGCGCGGCGCGCGGCGGGCCTCGTAGGCGTCGTGCTGCATCGGCGGCGCGGCGGAGGTCAGCCGGCGAGGAAGAGCCGGTAAGCGGGGTTCGCGGTCTCGTCCACCCACGGGTAGTGCAGCGCCGCGAGGTGCAGCATGAAGTCGGTGCGCGTCTCGGGCGGCACGACGATGCCCGCGACCACCCGCCCGGCATCGGAGCCGTGGTTGCGGTAGTGGAACAGCGTGATGTTCCAGCGCGGACCGATGGCCTCGAGGAAGCGCAGCAGCGCGCCCGGCCGCTCCGGGAACTCGAAGCGCAGCAGCATCTCCTCACGGACCCCCGAGGGCCGGCCGCCGACCATGTAGCGCACGTGCAGCTTGGCGAGCTCGTTGTCGGTGAGGTCGGTGACGCCGAACCCCGCCTCGCGCAGCGCCGCGGCGACGCCGTCGCGCTCGGCGCGCCCGGCGGCGAGCGCGAAGCCGAGGAACACGCGCGCCCGCGCCGCCGACTCGTAGCGGTAGTTGAACTCGGTCACGGCGCGGGTGCCGAGCGCACGGCACAGCGCGAGGAAGCTGCCGGGACGCTCGGGGATCTCGACGGCCAGCAGCGCCTCGCGCTGCTCGCCGAGCGCCGCGCGCTCGGCCACATGGCGCAGCCGGTCGAAGTTCATGTTGGCGCCGCAGTTGATGGCGACCAGGCGCTTGCCCGACACGCCCTCGCGCGCCGTCCACTTCTTGATGGCGGCCACCGCCAGCGCGCCGGACGGCTCGACCACGCAGCGGGTGTCCTCGAAGATGTCTTGGATGCCGGCGCAGATCTCGTCGGTGTCGACGCACACCATCTCGTCGACGAGGTCGCGCGCGAGGCGG
>RFTM01000074.1 GCA_009923475.1 Gammaproteobacteria bacterium
CTCGAGGAAGCGGTCGGCGAGCACCGCGTTCGAGGGCAGCTCGCACATCATGATGACCTTGAGGCCGTCGCGGCCGCGTTCGAGGCCGTTGGCCGCGAGCAGCGCGGTGACCTCGCGCGCCTCGTCCAGCGTGCGCACGAAGGGCACCATCACCTGCACGTTGACGAGGCCCATCTCCTCGCGCACGCGGCGCAGGGCGCGGCATTCCAGTTCGAAGCAGGGCCGGAACGACGGGTCGACATAGCGCGCCGCGCCGCGGAAGCCGAGCATCGGGTTCTCTTCGGTGGGCTCGTAGAGCTTGCCGCCGACCAGGTTCGCGTATTCGTTCGACTTGAAGTCGGAGAGCCGCACGATGACGGGCTCCGGAGCGAAGGCGGCCGCGATCTGCGCGATGCCCTCCGCCAGCTTCTCGACGTAGAAGCCCACCGGGTCGGCGTAGCCCGCCATCTGTTCGCGGATCTGCTCTCGCAGCCGCGGCTCCAAGCGCTCGTAGTCGAGCATCGCGCGCGGGTGCACGCCGATCATGCGGTTGATGATGAACTCGAGGCGGGCGAGGCCGACGCCGCGATGCGGCAGGCCGGCGAAATCGAAGGCGCGGTCGGGGTTGCCGACGTTCATCATGATGCGGACCGGCACTGGCGGCAGCGCGTCGAGCTCGATCTGCTTGCGCTCGAAGTCGAGCGCGCCGTCGTACACGAAGCCGGTGTCGCCCTCGGCGCAGGAGACCGTGACGGGCTGCCCCTCGCGCAGCACGCGCGTCGCGTCGCCGCAGCCCACCACCGCCGGGATGCCGAGCTCACGGGCGATGATGGCGGCGTGGCAGGTGCGTCCGCCGCGGTTGGTGACGATGGCGGCGGCGCGCTTCATGACCGGCTCCCAGTCGGGGTCGGTCATGTCGGCCACCAGCACGTCGCCCGGTTGCACGCGCGCCATCTGCGAAGGGTCGGAGATGATGCGCGCCGGGCCGGCGCCGATGCGCTGGCCGATGCTGCGCCCGTGTGTCAGCACCGTCGACCGCTTGCTGAGCGTGTAGCGCTGCACCGTGCGTCCGCTGCGGCTCTGGACCGTCTCGGGGCGGGCCTGCAGGATGAAGATCTCGCCGGTGGCGCCGTCCTTGCCCCACTCGATGTCCATCGGGCGCCCGTAGTGCGCCTCGATGGCGAGCGCCTGACGGGCGAGCTCCATGAGGTCGGCGTCGTCGAGGCAGAAACGGGTGCGGTCGGCGGCGGGCACCTCGACGGTGCGCACGCGCTCGGCGGATCCCGGTCCGGCATAGACCATCTTGGTCGCCTTGGCGCCGAGGTTGCGGCGCAGCACGGCACGGCGGCCGGCGCGCACCGCCGGCTTGTGCAGGTAGAACTCGTCGGGGTTGACCGCGCCCTGGACCACCGTCTCGCCGAGGCCCCAGGAGGCGGTGATGAACACCACATCGCGGAAGCCGGAGTCGGTGTCGAGCGTGAACATGACGCCGCTCGCGCCGAGGTCCGAACGCACCATGCGCTGGATGCCGGCCGAGAGCGCGACCTGCGAGTGGTCGAAACCCTGGTGCACGCGGTAGGCGATGGCACGGTCGTTGAAGAGCGAGGCGAACACGCGGCGCACCGCGAGCAGCACCTCCGCTTCGCCCTCGACGTTGAGGAAGGTCTCCTGCTGTCCGGCGAACGAGGCCTCCGGCAGGTCCTCGGCGGTCGCCGACGAGCGGACCGCGACCGAGGCTCCGGCGCCCATCGCGCGATAGCCCTCGATGATGGCGCGCTCGAGCGCGGGCTGCAGCGGCGCGTCGAGGATCCAGCCGCGGATGCGCGCGCCGACCTCGGCGAGGCGGGTGACGTCGTCGACATCGAGGCCCTGCAGGGCGTCGCGGATGCGCGCGTCGAGGCCGTCGCGGGCGAGCAGGTCGCGGTAGGCGGCCGCCGTGGTGGCGAAGCCGCCCGGCACCTTGACGCCGAGCCGCGCCAGCGAGCCGATCAGTTCGCCGATGGAGGCGTTCTTGCCGCCGACACGCTCGACGTCGTGCATCGACAGCTGCTCGAAGGGCAGGACGAGTTCGTTCACGGGCACTCCGGGAGGTACACTCGATGCGAGGGATCGGTGGAAGGGAGCGGACAGATGACCGCCAGGCCAGTGTTCTTCGTGTCGGACCAGACCGGCGTGACCGCGGCATCGCCGATTCGGTCGCCTATGCCACCCGCATCGACGCCACCAACTACGCGCTCGCCAACGACGACGGCGCCGCCGGCGACTATGCACGCGCGGATGTCATCCTGGTGGGCGTGTCGCGCTCCGGAAAGACGCCGACCTGCCTCTACCTCGCGATGCAGTACGGCGTCTACGCCGCCAACTACCCGCTCACCGAGGAGGACCTCGAGTCGACCCGCCTGCCGGCGTCGCTGCAGGCCCATCGGGGCAAGCTGTTCGGGCTGCGCATCTCGACCTCACGTCTGCAGCAGATCCGCCAGGAGCGCCGCGCCGGCAGCCGTTACGCCTCGGCGGCGCAGGTCGCCTTCGAGACGCGCGCTGCCGAGGCGCTGTTCCAGCGGCACGGCATCGCGAGCCTCGACACCACCGAATGCTCCATCGAGGAGATCTCGGCGCGCATCCTCGAGGCCACCGGCATCGAGCGTCGCGTGCGGCCCTGAGTCCGGTATATTCGGTCCATGGGCGATCCGGCGGCGGCACGGGGTTTTGCGGCGTTGATGGCGGGCCTCGTCGAGGCTGACGACGGCCGCCTCCCGGCGCATTGGCGCTCCCGTCCCCGCGGCTTCGCCGCCCTGATGGCCCTCTACGAGAGCAACCACCTGCGTCTCGCGCGCTTGGCGGGCGACCCCGGCTCGCTCGAGGGTGAACGGCGCTCAAGGGTCTTGGGCGACCCCGAGCTCTCGCTGCGCGTCACCGAACGCTCGCCTTACACGACGACCCTCGAGCTGACCTACCTCTTCGGCGGGACGGCGGACCGGCGCAGCGCGCCCGACATGCTGCTGCGCGTCTACCACGACGCACGGTTGGTGGAGGCGCACGGCTGGGCCCGTGCCCACGAGCACCCCGCGCTGCGCGAGTGGCGGGCGGAAGCGGGGCCGGCGCTCGACCAGCGTTGGGCGCGCAACGTGATGCTCAACAAATGGCTCGAGTACTGCCTCGAGCGCGGCCACCGTCTCCGGTCGGATTAAGGCTTGGCGGCCGCCACCTTCGCAGGCTTGGCGGGCGCCTTCGCCGGCGTCGCCACCGGTCGGACGATGTCCGCCATCACCTCAGCGGCTTGGTCCAGCAGCACGTCCGGCAGCTTCGCGGGGTCGATGTCGCCGACCGCCGCCAAGGGCGGCAGCGAGTGCGCGGACCGCCGCTCGTTCTCGCGGGCGAGGCGCGCCGCCTCGAGCCGCGTGCGCTCGGCGCGCCGCTCCTCGAGGTTGAGCGACACGGTCTTTTGCTGGCGCTGCTGGTCGAGGGCGTTGATGTCCGACACCAGCCAACGGTAGTCAGGGTCCTGCTGCTGCCGGGCACGCTCGCGCGTCGCGAGCTCCGCGATCGAGGGCGGCTTCACGGCGAGGCCGTCGTAGGGCGCCGCAGCGATGCGGTCCCAGGGCAGGGCGCCCGGCAGCGAGCTCTCACCCACGTCCTTGAGGCTGATGGGCGAGGCCAACTCGACGTCCGGCTCGACGCCGCGGTGCTGAGTGCTCTCGCCCGTGACGCGGTAGAACTTGGCGATGGTGACGGTCAGCTGGCCGTTGACCGGCTTCGAGCTCCAGCGCGACAGCGGCAGCAGGTTCTGCACGGTGCCCTTGCCGAAGCTGCGCTGGCCCACCACGATGCCGCGGCGGTAATCCTGGATGGCGCCGGCGAAGATCTCCGAGGCGGAGGCGCTGAAGCGGTCGATGAGCACCACCAGCGGTCCGTCCCAGGCGACCCCGCGGTCGTCGTCCTCGAGGACCTCCTTGTCGCCGCTCGAGAACTGCACCTGCACCACCGGTCCGCGGTCGACGAACAGGCCGGTCAGCGATTGCGCCTCCGGCAGGAAGCCGCCGCCGTTGCCGCGCAGGTCGAGCACGAGCCCGTCGATCTTCTCGGCGCGCAGTTCGCCGATGAGCCGCCGGACATCGCGCGTCGTGCTGTGGTAGTCGGCGTTGCCGGCTCGCTGGCCGTCGTAATCGGAGTAGAAGCCGGGCACGGTGATCACGCCGATCCGCGACTCGCGCCCGTCGCGCGTGATGACCTTGAGCGCGCGCTGCGCGGCCTGGGACTCGAGCGTCACCTGGCCGCGGACCAGCGTCACCACCTTCTCGGCGGTGCCCGGGGCCGCGCCGGCGGGCAGGATCTGCAGCCGCACCGCCGTGCCGCCCTTGCCGCGGATGAGTTGCACCACGTCGTCGATGCGCCAACCCACCACGTCGGTGAGCGGGCCTGTGGCGTCCTGGCCGACGGCGGTGATGCGATCGTTGACCGTCAGCGTGCCGGCCACGGCCGCGGGGCCGCCCTCGATGAGGTTCATGATCGTGACGTGGTCGTCGATGAGCTGCAGCGAGGCGCCGATGCCCTCGTAGTTGAGGCTCATCTGGATCTTGTATTCCTCGCTGTTGCGCGGCGAGAAGTAGTTGGAGTGCGGATCGAAGGCGCGGGCGTAGGAGTTGAGGTAGGTCTCGAACACCTCCTCGGGCTTGATCTGGTCGACGCGCTTGAGGACGCGCTCGTAGCGCGTGCGCAGCGTGTCCCGGGCCTCTGCCCAGGTCTTGCCGGCGAGCAGCAGCGACAGCGCGTCGTTCTTGACGCGCTTGCGCCAGATCTCGTCGAGCTCCTGCCTGGTCGCGGGCCAGGGCGCGCCCTCACGGTCGAATTCGAAGCTCTCGCGGACCGTGAAGTCCGGTTCCTGGTCGAGCAGCGTCAGCGCGTATTGCACGCGCTCGCGGTTGCGCTGCTGGTAGCGCGCGAACATGGCATACGCGGGGTCGATGTCGCCGGTGCGGATCATGTCGTCGAACCGCAGGCGCCATTCGGCGAACTCGGCGATGTCGCTGGCGAGGAAGTAGACCCGCTGGCCGTCTATCGACTCGAGGAACTTGTCCATCACCTGCGGCGACATCGCATCGTCGATGCGCAGTCGGCTGTAGTGCGATTCCTGGAGGATGCCGCCGACCTGCCGGGCGATCATGCGTTCGCGGTCGCCGGGGACGATCGCCCCGGGGGGGATGGGGGAGGTGCTGGCCGTAAGACGGGCCGAGCCGCCGAAGGTCGTGACCAGCACCGCCAGCAGGGCGGAGCCGGCGAGGAGGGCGGGTCGTCGGTTGGAGGCGGTCATGTCTTGGATTGGGCCGGGCGGATGCCTTTGGGGTAGACTCGTTGCAGACTATTAGGCTGGGGGTGCGCCTTCAAGTGCCGCACGCCCCCAAGGGCACAAGGACTCATGTACCCCCTCGCCGTGCTGCTCGGCATCGTCCTCGGATCGGCCTTCTCGATCACCGTTGCGCTTTCGCTGACATTGGTGGTCTTCTTGTTGCTGCCCGAGTATGCGCCGCGTATCGGCGAGGAGTTCCCGCCCTTGCTGCGGGCCCTGGTCGCCTCGGCCGTGGTCGCGGCCCTGGCCGGGGCGGCTTTTGTCGGCGAACTGCGGCGGCGCCCCTGGCGGCGCGCGGCACAGATCGCGTTGTCGGCGCTGTTGGCGTTCGGCGCTTGGTGGATGTGGCCGAGGTCCTGAGACCCGGCGTAGCGAGGTTCCATGAAGACTTGTGACCGTCTTGCCCTGATGTTCGTTCCCGCCCTGCTGGCCGGCTGCGCTGGTCTGGCCCCTGCGCCCGCCGGCGCGCCGTTGTCGGCCGCCGATTTCGAGCGCCACATCGCGACGCTCGCCAGCGACGCCTTCGAGGGCCGCAAGCCGGGCACGGCCGGCGAGCGCAAGACGGTCGACTACCTCATCGCCGAGTTCAAGCGCTACGGGCTGCAGCCCGGCAACAAGGGGTCCTGGACGCAGGAAGTGCCAATCGTCGAGATCACGGCCGGCACGGACGCCCAGCTGCGCTTCGGCGACGTCGAGCTCGCCTATGGCAAGGACATGGTGATCTGGACCAAGCGCGTGGTGCCTGAGGTCTCGATCGCCGACAGCCCGATGGTCTTCGTCGGTCACGGTGTGGTGGCGCCGGAGCTCGGCTGGAACGACTACGCGGGCGTCGACATGCGCGGCAAGACCGCCGTCATCCTCATCAACGACCCGGGTTTCGCGACCGACGACCCGAAGCTCTTCCGCGGCCGCGCCATGACGTACTACGGCCGCTGGACCTACAAGTTCGAGGAGGCCGCCCGACAGGGCGCCGCCGCCGCCATCATCGTGCACGACGACGCCCCCGCGGCCTATCCCTGGGACACCGTCCAGAACAGCAACATGGGGCCGAAGCTCGACACGGCCTCGGCGGACGGCAACATGGGTCGCGCGGCCATCGAGGGCTGGATGACGCGCGCGGCTGCGGACTCCTTGCTGCGCGCCAACGGCAGCAGTTACCAGGAGCAGCTGCTCGCCGCGAGCCGGCCGGGCTTCAAGCCCGTGGAACTGCGCCAGCGCGCGAGCGCCTCGTTGCGCAACGCCATCCGCCGGGCGTCCTCGTCCAACGTCGTCGCCATGTTGCCGGGCAGCAAGCGCCCGGACGAGTACGTCCTGTACATGGCGCATTGGGACCATCTCGGGCGTTCGCTCGGCCGCACGGGCGACAACATCTTCAACGGCGCCCGCGACAACGCGTCGGGGACCTCCGCGCTGCTGACCATCGCGCGCGCCTTCGCCGAGTCCAAGAAGCGGCCCGAGCGCACGGTGGTGTTCCTCGGTGTCACCCTTGAAGAGAGCGGCTTGCTCGGTTCCGCCTATTACGCGGCCGATCCGGTGTTCCCGCTCAAGAAGACCGTCGCGGCGCTCAACATGGACGGCATGGCCTTCGGCGGGCGGGTGCGGGACGTCTCGGTGATCGGTTCCGGGGCGTCGCAGCTCGAGGAGTACCTGGCCGCGGCCGCGAAGCGGCAGGACCGCGTGCTGAAGCCCGAGCCGACGCCGGAGAAGGGCTTCTTCTTCCGTTCCGACCACTTCAACCTCGCCAAGGTGGGCGTCCCGGCGCTCTACTTCGAGCGCGGCATCGACGACCGCAAGCTCGGCGTCGAGGGCGGCCGGGCGCGCGAGGCCGAATGGATCGTCAGGGACTACCACAAGCCCTCGGACGAGTGGCGTCCGGGCACCGACCTCAGCGGTCCGCTCGAGGACGTACAGCTGATGTACGAGATCGGCGCAAGGCTCGCCGGCGAGAAGCGTTTCCCGGAGTGGTATCCGTCCAGCGAGTTCCGGGCGGCGCGCGACCGCAGCCTCGCCGCGCCCTGAGCGCGGCGGCGGGGGGCGTCAGCCGACGCGGCGCGACAGCGCGAGCGCGCCGCGCCCGAGCAGCAGCAGCCCGAGCGGCGCGAGCGCCACGATCCAGGCTGCGAGCGAGCCCTGCGCGAGCATCCCGAAGAAATCGCCCCACAGCGCG
>RFTM01000075.1 GCA_009923475.1 Gammaproteobacteria bacterium
GTGCACTCGGCGTAGGCGTAGAGCAGCTTGGCGCCGTGCTTGATGATGCCGCCGTATTCCTGCGAAGTGCCGGGCATGAAGCCCGGCACGTCGACGAAGGTGACGACCGGGATGGAGAAGGCGTCGCAGAAGCGCACGAAGCGCGCCGCCTTGATGCTGCTCTTGATGTCGAGGCAGCCGGCGAGCACCAGCGGCTGGTTGGCGACGATGCCGACCACGTGGCCGTCCATGCGCGCGAAGCCGATGATGATGTTCTTGGCGTACTCCGGCTGCAGCTCGAAGAACTCGCCGTCATCGACGATCTTGGAGACCAGCTCCTTCATGTCGTAGGGCTTGTTCGGGTTGTCGGGGACCAGCGTGTCGAGCGAGTAGTCGTCGCGGTCGGCCGGGTCGCCCGCCTCGCGCATCGGCGGCTTCTCGCGGTTGTTGGGCGGCAGGTAGTTGAAGAACCGGCGCACCATCAGCAGCGCCTCGACGTCGTTGTCGAAGGCGAGGTCGGCGACGCCGCTGCGCGTGGTGTGGGTGATGGCGCCGCCGAGGTCCTCGGCGGTGACCTCCTCGTGGGTCACGGTCTTCACCACGTCGGGGCCGGTGACGAACATGTAGGAGCTGTCCTTCACCATGAAGATGAAGTCGGTGAGCGCCGGGCTGTACACCGCGCCGCCGGCCGAGGGGCCCATGATGATGCTCAGCTGCGGCACCACGCCCGATGCCGTGACGTTGCGCTGGAACACCTCGGCGTAGCCGCCGAGCGAGGCCACGCCTTCCTGGATGCGCGCGCCGCCCGAGTCGTTGATGCCGATGACCGGCGCGCCGACCTTCATCGCGGTGTCGAGCACCTTGCAGATCTTCTGCGCGTGGGCCTCGGAGAGCGAGCCGCCGAACACCGTGAAGTCCTGGCTGAACACGAACACCAGCCGGCCGTTGATGAAGCCGCAGCCGGTGACCACGCCGTCGCCCGGGATCTTCTGGTCCTGCATGCCGAAGTCGCTGCAGCGGTGCTCGACGAACATGTCCCACTCCTCGAAGGAGCCCTCGTCGAGCAGCACCTCGAGGCGCTCGCGCGCAGTGAGCTTGCCCTTCGCGTGCTGCGCGGCGATGCGCTTCTCGCCGCCTCCCTGGCGCGCCTGCGCGCGCTTCTTCTCGAGCTGCTGGATGATGTCGTGCATGGTGGGGTCCTCAGGTCTTCTGCGCAGGTCGTTCGAAGAGGTCGAGCAGGCGCCGCGCGCCCGATGAGGGCGCGAGCCGCGAGGCGGCGACCTCGGCCAAGGTCGCGGGCAGCGCCTCGCGCACCTCGGGGTGCGCCCGGAAATCGGCGACGAGGCGCGCATGCACCTCGTCCCACAGCCAGGCGAGCGACTGGCGTCGCCGGCGCTCGGCGAACTCGCCCGAGGCCTCGCGCAGGCGGCGGAACTCGCCCACGGTCGTCCAGAACGCGTCGATGCCCTCGCCGGTCGCCGCGCTCGTGCGCAGCACGCGCACCTGCCAGCGCGCGGCGTCGCCATGCTCCGGCGGGCCGCCCGCGCGCAGGACGCGCAGCGCGCCCGCCACCTGCGCCTCGGCGCGCAGCGCGGCATCGGCGTCGAGGTCGGCCTTGTTGATGACCACGAGGTCGGCGAGCTCCATGATGCCTTTCTTCATGGCCTGCAGGTCGTCGCCGGCGTTCGGCAGCTGCAGCAGCACGAACATGTCGGTCATGCCGGCGACCGCGGTCTCGGACTGGCCGACGCCCACCGTCTCGACGACCACGACATCGTGGCCCGCGGCTTCGCAGACCAGCATCGCCTCGCGCGTGCGCTCGGCGACGCCGCCCAGCGCGCCCGAGGACGGGCTCGGCCGGATGTAGGCGCGCTCGGTCGCCGACAGCCGCTCCATGCGCGTCTTGTCGCCGAGGATGGAGCCGCCCGAGACGCCGGACGACGGATCGACCGCGAGCACCGCTACGCGATGGCCGCGCTCGACGAGGTACATGCCCAGCGTCTCGATGAACGTGGACTTGCCGACGCCCGGCACGCCCGAGATGCCGATGCGCAGCGCGCGGCCGGTGGCGGGCAGCAGGGAATCGAGCAGCGCGTCGGCGCGGCGCCGGTGGTCGGCGCGCGTCGACTCGAGCAGGGTGATCGCCTTGGCGATGGCGCGGCGGTCGCCCTCGCGCACGCGCGCCGCCAGCGCGGCATCCGCGACGGCATCCGCGTCAGCCCTCGCGGCGGCGTCCGCGGCGGCGACCTCAGGGGGCACGGGCCGCCTTGATCTGGTCCAGCACGTCGCGCGCGCTGTCGGGGATGGGCGTTCCAGGGCCGTAGATGCCCTTCACGCCGGCGGCGCGCAGGAAGTCGTAGTCCTGCTGCGGCACGACGCCGCCCACGAACACCACGATGTCGCCCGCGCCCTGCGCGCGCAGCGCCTGGATGATCGCGGGCACCAGCGTCTTGTGGCCGGCGGCGAGCGTGCTCACGCCCACCGCGTGCACGTCGTTCTCGATGGCCTGGCGTGCGCACTCCTCGGGCGTCTGGAACAGCGGCCCGACGTCGACGTCGTAGCCCAGGTCGGCGAAGGCGCTCGCGACCACCTTGGCGCCGCGGTCGTGGCCGTCCTGGCCGAGCTTCGCGATCATCACGCGCGGCCGGCGGCCCTGCTCCTCGCCGAAGGCCGCGATATCGGCCTTGAGCCGCTCCCACTCGCCCGCATCGCCGTAAGCCCCTGCATACACGCCGCTCACCTCCTGCGACCGGGCGCGGTGGCGCCCCCAGACCTTCTCGAGCGCATCGCTCACCTCGCCGACCGTTGCGCGCGCACGCATCGCGTCGATGGAGAGCGCGAGCAGGTTGCCGCTGCCCGACTGCGCGGCGGCCGTCAGCGCGTCGAGGCAGGCCTGCACCTTGCCGGCGTCGCGCGCCGCGCGGATCGCCTTGAGCCGCGCGACCTGGTTCTCGCGCACCGCCATGTTGTCGATGTCGCGGAACTCGACCGGGTCCTCTTTCTCGAGCCGGAACTTGTTGACGCCCACGATGACGTCGCGGCCCGAGTCGATGCGCGCCTGCTTCTCGGCGGCGCTCGCCTCGATGCGCAGCTTGGCCCAACCGCTCTCGACGGCGCGCGTCATGCCGCCCATGCCGTCGACCTCCTCGATGATCTTCCAGGCGGCGTCGGCCATGTCCTGGGTGAGCTTCTCCATCATGTAGCTGCCGGCCCAGGGGTCGACGACGCTCGTGATGTGGGTCTCTTCCTGCAGGATGAGCTGCGTGTTGCGCGCGATGCGCGCGCTGAACTCGGTGGGCAGCGCGATGGCCTCGTCGAAGGAGTTGGTGTGCAGGCTCTGCGTGCCGCCGAACACCGCGGCCATCGCCTCGACGGTGGTGCGCACGATGTTGTTGTAGGGGTCCTGCTCGGTGAGGCTCCAGCCCGAGGTCTGGCAGTGCGTGCGCAGCATCAGGCTCTTCGGGTTCTTGGCGCCGAAGCCGGACATGATCCGCCACCACAGCAGCCGCGCGGCGCGCATCTTGGCGATCTCGAGGTAGAAGTTCATGCCGATCGCCCAGAAGAAGCTGAGGCGGCCGGCGAACTCGTCGACGTCGAGGCCCTTGGCGAGCGCGGTCTTCACGTACTCCTTGCCGTCGGCGAGCGTGAACGCGAGCTCGAGCGCCTGATTGGCGCCCGCCTCCTGCATGTGGTAGCCGGAGATCGAGATCGAGTTGAACTTCGGCATCCTGCGCGCCGTGTGCTCGATGATGTCGCCGACGATGCGCATCGACGGCTCCGGCGGGTAGATGTAGGTGTTGCGCACCATGAATTCTTTGAGGATGTCGTTCTGGATGGTGCCCGAGAGCCGCTCCTGCGGCACCCCCTGCTCCTCGCCCGCGACCACGAAGGCCGCGAGCACCGGCAGCACCGCGCCGTTCATGGTCATCGACACCGAGACCTCGCCGAGCGGGATGCCGTCGAACAGGATCTTCATGTCCTCGACGGAGTCGATGGCGACGCCCGCCTTGCCGACATCGCCCATGACCCGCGGGTGGTCGCTGTCGTAGCCGCGGTGCGTCGCGAGGTCGAAGGCGACCGACACGCCCTGCCCGCCGGCGGCGAGCGACTGGCGGTAGAACGCGTTCGAGGCCTCGGCGGTCGAGAACCCGGCGTACTGGCGGATCGTCCAGGGACGCACCGCGTACATGGTCGCCTGCGGGCCGCGGATGAAGGGCGCGAAGCCGGGCAGCGTGTCGGTGTGGCGCAGGCCCGCGAGGTCCGCGGCCGTATAGAGCGGCTTGACCGTGAGCCCCTCGGGCGTGGTCCAGGCCAGGCGGCCCGGGTCGCCCCCGGGGGCGGATCTCGCAGCGGCCTTTTCCCAGGCTCCGAGCTGCGCGGAAGTCAGGTTGTCGTCGCGGTCCATGGCGTCCTTGTCCAAGTCCGTCCCGGCCCCCCTCCCTCAGGCGGGCCCTGGACAACCTCGGGACTATACCCACCCGGCCACCCCCCGGCGAGTCCGGGCAGGCCGGGTGACCGACACGGGGACCTCCCGGTCCCCGGGGCACCGCAGGACCCCGTGCTAGCATCATTCGGCAACAGGAGTCTTTCGATGCCTCGCCGAACGTCGCTGTCCCGCACGGGACGCCTCGCCCTTGCAGTCCTCGGTCTGCTGCTGCTCGGCGGCGGCGTCTGGTATTCGACCCTCGACAAGGAGACGCGCGGCCTGCTCGCGTCGCTGCCCACCGGGCGCGACGTGCTCAGCTGGAAGCAGGGCCAGCGCGAAGCGGCGTTCCGCGCGCTCGACCGCCTGCCGCTGCTCGCCAAGGCGTCGACCATCTCGGCCTCGCCCACGCCGCTTGCGTTGCCGTCGGGCAAGCCGCTCGAGATCCCCGGCATCGATGCGTACATGCGCGGCCAGAACACGGCCGGGCTCGTCATCCTGCAGGACGGCAAGGTCCGCTTCGAGCGCTACGGGCTCGGCTTCGACGCCGCGGGCCGTTGGACGAGCTTCTCGGTGGCGAAGTCGTTCACCTCGACGCTGGTCGGCGCCGCGGTCCAGGACGGCTACATCAAGAGCCTGGAGGACAAGGTCAGCCGCTACATCCCGGACCTGCGCGGCTCGGCCTACGACGACGTGACCGTGCGCCAATTGTTGACCATGAGCTCGGGCGTGAGGTGGAACGAGGACTACGAAGACCCGAAGGCCGATGTCGCGCGGTTCAACGAGGCGACGCCCGACCCCGGCGTGGACGCGACCGTGAGCTACATGCGCAAGCTGCCGCGCGCGCACCCGCCGGGCGAGGTCTGGCACTACAACACCGGCGAGACCAACCTCATCGGCGTGCTGGTCTCCTCGGCGACGGGCAAGCCCCTCGCCCAGTACCTGCAGGAGAGGATCTGGCATCCGGCGGGCATGGAGGCCGCCGCCACATGGCTGCAGGGCCGCACCGGCCACGAGATCGCCGGCTGCTGCATCCAGGCCGCGACGCGCGACTACGCGCGCTTCGGCCTGTTCGTGCTGGCGGACGGCGTGGTGGCCGGCACGCGCATCGTGCCGCCCGACTGGTTCGCGCAGGCGACGCGCAAGCAGAAGGACATCGGCGCCCCGGGCCGCGGCTACGGCTTCCAGTGGTGGACCTACGATGACGGCTCGGTCGCCGCGCAGGGCATCTTCGGCCAGGGCATCTACATCGACCCGCAGCGCCGGCTCGTCATCGCCAGCAACTCCAACTGGACGCGCGCCTCGCTGGGCCCGGAATCGAAGGCGCGCGAAGCGTTCTACGCGCAGGTGCGCGCGCTGATCGACGCGGGCGGCTGAGGCGGCGGGATCCGCTTCAGCAGGCCACTCAAAGAAAAACGTCGCCGCCGTTGGGGCTCAGGCACTGGCCCTGGTAATGCCGCGCGCCGTCGCTGGCGAGGAACACGTAGGACGGCGCGATGTCGGCCACCTCGGCGATCCGGCCGAGCGGGATCGACCGGCGGATCTCCTCGAGCAGCGCAGGCGGCACGTCGTCCAGGATCGGCGTGCGGGTGGCGCCCGGCGCCACGCAGTTGATGGTGATGTCGCGGGCGCCGATCTCGAGCGCCACCGAACGGGTGAACGAGAGGATGCCGCCCTTCGCGGCCGTGTAGGCGGCGAACCCCGGCGCGCCCTTGTAGGCGAGCTGCGAGGCCGTGTTGATGATGCGCCCGCGGCCGCGCGCGTACATGTGCGGCAGCACCGCCCGCGTGACGAGGAAGGTGCCGCGCAGGTGCACCGCGATGACGCGGTCCCAAAGATCGACCGGCATCTCGTGCGCGGCGCCCGCGATGGCGATGCCGGCGTTGTTGACGAGGATGTCGATGCGCCCGAAGGCGTCCAGCGCGGCGGCGACCATGCGGTCGACCTCGCCCGCGTCGCTGACGTCGGCCTGGGCCACGAGCGCGCGCCGACCCATCGCGCGGACCTCCTCGGCGACGCCTCCGGCGGCCGCGGACTCGGCCGCAGTGGGATGGTCGATGACGACATCGGCGCCGGCCGCGGCCAGCGCCAAGGCGACACCGCGCCCGATGCCGGAGGACGCACCGGTGACGAGCGCGACGCGGTCCGCGAGCATCACGGCGCGGCCTTCTCCACCGGCCGCCCTGCGGCCTGCCAGCCCTGCCAATCGCCCTCGAGGTGGCTGAGGCGGGTGTAGCCCGCTTTTTTGAGCGCCTCGAGCGCGAGCCCGGCGCGACGGCCGCTGTGGCAATAGACGACGATCTCGGCGTCCTTGGGCGCATCGAGCGCCCCCGCCGGGTCGGCGAGGATCCGCTCGTGCGACAGGTTGCGCGCGCCCGGCACGTGCCCGGCCGCGAACTCGTCGGCGCGGCGCACGTCGAGCACCAAGGGCGCGGACGACGCGGCGCCCGGTGCGGAGCGCGCGAGCAGCGCCTCGGCGCTGACCTGGGGCACGGCGGCCGCGGGCGGGGGAGCGGCTGCCGGAGCGGCGGCGGGCTTCGGCGTCTGCGGCACCTTCACCAGCTTGCCGGTGTCGTAGCCCATGTCGGCGACGCGCTTCACGAGCGCGGCGTAACGGGCGTCGTCGAGGGTCGGCGTGCGCGCCATGATCCAGACATAGTCGCGCGCGCTGCGCGCGATGATGGTCTCGGTGTAGTCGGCGTCCAGGTGCGAGATCACGTATTCGGCCTTGATGGGCCAGATGAACTGCATGCCCCAGATGGCGTTGTTGGTGCCGGGGATGACGAAGCCCTTGGGGTTGAAGACCTTCCTCTCGCCGTCGAACGCGCCCTTGTTGAAGGTGAAGGTGGTCTTGACGGTGCCGTCCGGCGCGAGCTCGTAGCTCTCGATGGCGTTGTAGACGTCCTTCTCGATGGCGGTCGGGATGACGCCGATGACGTACCAAGGCCCCATGAAACGCTGCAGGTCGACCTTCTCGACCACCGGCACGGTGACCTTCTGCGGCGACACGCTGCAGCCCGGCAGCGCGACGAGCGCGACCAGCGCG
>RFTM01000076.1 GCA_009923475.1 Gammaproteobacteria bacterium
CGAGCAGCGGCAGGGTGAGCGCACCATGGCCGGGCCCGATCTCGAGCAGCGCATCGCCCGGCTGCGGGTCGATGGCCGCGACGATGCGTTCGATGACGCGCGCGTCGTGCAGGAAGTGCTGGCCGAAGCGCTTGCGGGCGAACACCATGGACCGTCAGGCCGCCGCGGCTTGCCGGCGGCGCCGCACGAGCCCTGCGGCGAGCTCCACCGCGGCCCGCAGGCTGCCGGGATCCGCGCGGCCGCTGCCGGCGAGCGCGAGCGCCGTGCCGTGGTCCACCGACGTGCGCAGGACGGGCAGCCCCAGCGTGACGTTCACCGCATGCCCGAAGCCCGCATGCTTCAGCACCGGCAGGCCCTGGTCGTGGTACATCGCGAGCACCGCGTCGGCCTCGGCCAGCGCGCGCGGCGTGAAGGCCGTGTCGGCGGGCACGGGGCCGTGCGCCTCGATGCCGAGGGTGCGCGCGGCGGCGATGGCGGGCGCTATGACGGCGCCGTCCTCGTGGCCGAGCAGGCCGTCCTCGCCCGCGTGGGGGTTGAGGCCGCAGACCGCGATGCGCGGCGCGGCGATGGCGAACTTGTCGCGCAGGTCGGCGTGCATGATGCGGAGGACCTCGAGCACCGCCTGGGTGGTGAGGGCGTCCGGCACCGCGCGCAGCGGCAGGTGGGTGGTGGCGAGCGCGACCCGCAGTCCGCCGGCCACCAGCATCATCACCGGCCGCGGCACGCCGCAGCGCGCCGCGAGGTGCTCGGTGTGGCCGCTGAACGCGACGCCGGAGGCGGCGATGGCGGATTTCTGGACGGGTGCGGTGACCATCGCGTCGAAGCGTCCGGCCCGGACGTCGTCGAGCGCGGCGTCTAGCATGCCGAGCACGTAAGGGGCGTTGCCCGGGTCGGGTCGGCCCGCTTCGCAAGGCAGGCGCAGCGGGTGATGGCCCACACGCAGCGCCGTCGCGGTGACGCCGACCAGCCGGGCGCGCGCCTCGAGCAGCGCGCGGTCGCCGAGCAGCGTGAGCTCGCAGCCCGGCGGCAGATCGGCGAAGAGCGTGGCGCAGATCTCCGGGCCGATGCCCGCAGGTTCACCCGACGTGACGACCAGCCGGACCGGCTCAGCCCTTGATGTCGACATAGGCCTCGTCGCGCAGCCGACGCAGCCAGAGCTCGATCTCTTCGTCGGCCTTGCTCTCGCGCAGCTGCATGAAGGCGCGCTGGCGCTGCAGCTCTTCGGTGTTGTCGAACTGCCGGCGCCCGAGCAGCTGCACGATATGCCAGCCGAACTGCGTGCGGAACGGCCGGCTGATCTCGTCCTGCTTGAGGCCGGCCAGCGTCTTGTCGAACTCGGGCACGAAGGTGCCGGGCGCGCTCCAACCGAGATCGCCGCCGTCGATCGCCGAGCCGGGGTCTTCGGACAGCGTCTTGGCGACCACCGCGAAATCCTCGCCCTTGAGGATGCGCTCGCGCACGTCCCGCAGCCGCTGCTCGACCGTGGCGTCGTCCTGCACCTCGGTGGTCTTGAGCAGGATGTGGCGCGCATGCGTCTGCTCCACGACGCCCTGCCCGGCCTCGCCGCGGACCTCGTTCAGGCGGACGATGTGGTAACCGGTCGGCGTGCGCAGAGGCTCGCTGGTCTCGCCCGGCTTCAGCTTGACCACGAGGTCGGCGAGCACGGTCGGGATCTCGGGGCCGCGCCGCCAGCCGAGCGAACCGCCCTCGAGCGCGGTCTGGCTGTTGGAGTAGGCGATCGCGAGCTTGGCGAAGTCCTCGCCCTCGCGCGCGCGCTTGCTCACGTCCTCGGCGCGGCGCGCCGCTTCCTCGAGCTGGCGCGGCGTCGGGTCCTGCGGGACGGCGATGAGGATGTGCGACAGGTTGTACTCGCTGGACTCGGACGGGCGGTTCTTCTGCTTGGCGAGGAACTGCTCGACCTCGCGCGGCGAGACGTTGATGCGCTGCAGCACGTCGCGCTGCCGCAGCACCTGCATGGTCATCTCGCGGCGGACGCTCTCGCGGTAGGACGGGTAGTCGATGCCCTGCGCCGCCAGGGCCTGCGGCAGGTCGGCGAGCGAGAGGTTGTTGCGCTTGGCGACGTCGCCCAGCGCCTGGTTGAGCGCCTCGTCGTTGATGCGGATGCCGGCGCGCTGCGCGCGCTGCATCTGGATCTCCTGCACGATGAGCCGCTCGAGCACCTGTTGGCGCAGCACCTGCGCCGAGGGCATCTCCATGTTCTGCGACTTGGCCCGGGCGGTGATCTCCGCCACCTGCTCGTCGAGCTCGCTGCGCAGCACCACGCCGTCGTTGACCACAGCCGCGACGCGGTCGAGCATCTCGCCGCGGTCGGAGAGGGAGCGCGTCTGCGCCGGCGCCTGCGGCGCGAGCGCGGCGAGGGCGATGGCCGCCACGGCGGCCGGCAGCGGGAGGGCGCGGAAGAGCGGTCTCATGGGCGGGTGTCCCCGAAAAAACGGACGGAAGTCAACGGCTTGCGCCGGCACGCGAGTATCCACGAATTGCCTCCTCGAGGAAAGCATCGGCATTGCTGCCGACACTCGAGAGGCCGTTGAGTTCCAGCTGCAGGTAGAACTGCGTGTCCTGCGCGCCGGTGCGGTTCGAGACGAAGCGGCGGCCCACCGCCCGCAGCCGCCAGCAACAGGCCTTGTACTCGAAGCCGGCGAAGCGCTCGAGCCCCGCCTTGCCCTCGCGGTCGTAGACCATCTTGCCGAACACGCCCCAGCGCTTGCCGATCGGCCACGCCCCGGAGAACTCCGCCTGGTCGATGCCGCCGTGCTGGAAGTTCCAGGCGAAGTTGAGCGCGCGGTCGTCGTCGGGCCGCCAACGCACCCGCAGGTCGCTGCGCTCGCGGCGCTCGTCGCGCGTGTTCCATTGCAGGCCGAGGTCGACGGACCAGTCGCGCCAGGCGGATACGCCGAGCTGCGCCACGAGGTCCGACCCATGGCGGCGTGCGGCCGGTTCCCAGGGCAGCCGGACGCGCGGCGGCTCGAAATACCGGGTCTGGCCGACGGTCGCCCACAGCAGTTGGCGACCGCTCGCGTCGTAGATGCGCGTGGTGACGCCGAGGCTCAGCTGGTCCGCGTCGCCGACGCGGTCGGCGCCGACGTAACGCGTCGTGCGGAAGAGCTGCACGTAGTCGAGGTCGGGCGCCGCGGTGTCGAACACCGGCAGCGCGTCCTGGTCGCGGTACGGCGTCCAAAGATAGAGCATCCGCGGTTCCAGCGTGATGCGCGCGGCGCCGCCCGAAGAGGCCAGCCGCTCGAGGCGCAGGCCGGCGTCGAACCACGCCGAGGGCAGCGAGCGGCTCGGCTTCGAGGGGCCGACGGCGTCCGACAGGTCGTAGCCCGTATACCGCCACGAGGCGCCGGGTCGCAGGAACCAGCCGCTGCGGTCGATGTCGAGCGACGCCCGGGGCGCGACGTCGAGCCGCCACCCCGTCACCCCGGTGTCGCGGTCGAAGCGCACGATCTCCGAGTCGAGGCCCCAGCGCAGGCGGCGCGCCGCGCCGCGCCCGAAGTCGCCGCCCAGCACGATGCGCGGCAGCGTGGCGTAGGGGCGGTCTTCGGTGGCGAGCGCCCGGTCGATGACCTGGAAATCGCGCAGTTCGCCGCGCAGCATCCAGTCGCCGTCGGTCCAGGTGGCGCGCGCGAGCCGCGGCAGGAAGGTCGTGCTCGCGTCCGCCACGCCGCTGCCGAAATCCTCGAAATATTCGGCGTCGCTGACGTCCTGCGCGTCGACCTCGACGCGCCAAGCGTCGCCGAAACCGCCGCGGTGGGCGAGCCGCAGGAAATGCCGGTCGGCGTCCTTGATGCGGTCCGAGGGCAGCAGGCGCGCCTGCAGCTCGCCGCGGTGCTCGGCGGTCAGGTAGCGGAACCGGCCGCCGAACTCGAGACCGCGGCGACCGTAGAGCACGGGCTCGAGCGTGAGGTCGCGGTTCGGCGCGAGGTCGAAGTAGTAGGGCAGCTCGAGCTGCAGGCCGCTGCGCGAACCGTAGCCGACGTTCGGGAACAGGAATCCGCTCTTGCGCTGCGAGCCGATCGGGAACGAGATCCAGGGCAGGTAGAGGATGGGCACGCCCATGAACTCGACCGCCGCGTCGCGCCCGGTGCCGTTGCGGGTCTTCGGGTCGATGTCGATGCTGCGGGCGCGGATGCGCCAGTCCGGTGTATCGGCGGGGCAGGTGCTGAACCACACGTCCTGCAGGCCGAGCGTCGAAGACGCCGCTCTTGGAATCGAAGGTGACGTCCTCGGCGAGCAGCATGCGATCGTCCTGCGTCACGCGCACGTCGCCCGCCAGCGTGGCGTTGCCCTCGACATCGACGGTCGCGGCGTCGCTGCTCACCTCGACCTCGGGCTGGCCACGCGGCGCGGCGGGCTCGCGCGGGCGGACCTGCGCCGCGGCGGGATCGGCGGCGAGGCGCGCTTCGCGCACCGCGCTGGGCGCGGGGCAGCGCTGCGGCGCGGGCGACGCCTGCTGGGTGGGCGGCGCCTGCGGCGCATCGGCGGTCTGCGCCACGACCCGCAAGGGTGACAGCGCCAGGCATGCGATGGGCAGCAGCGCGCGCAGGCTCGCGGGGCGGGGCGACGGCGACATGGTTGCGGCCATTATAATGGCCGTCCCCCTCCGCGCCGTGCTTCCGTCATGACCCACCCCGACCTGCGTCTGCAGACCCTAGAGCGCTGGCTGGGCGAGGACCTCGGCCTGCGGCCGGAGCGCGTCTCGGTCGCCTCCGCGGATGCGAGTTTCCGCCGCTATTTCCGCGCCCATCTGCCGGGCGGCGCCACCCGCATCGTGATGGACGCGCCGCCCGAGCACGAGGACATCGGCCCTTACCTGCGGGTCGCCGGCCTGCTGCAGCGGATCGGCGTGCACGTGCCGGCGGTGCATGCGGTCGATGCCGCGCGCGGTTTCGTGCTGCTCGAGGACCTCGGCTCCACCCCGTACCTCGGCGCGCTGCGCGAGCCCGGCCGCGCCGACGCCCTCTACGCCGACGCGCTCGAGGCGCTGTGCCTGATCCAGTCGCGCGGCGCGGAGGCGGCCGCCACGCTCGCGCCCTACGATGCCGCCGTGCTGCAGCGCGAGATGGCGCTGATGCCGGAATGGTTCGCGGCGCGCCACCTCGGCCTCGAGCTCTCCGCGGCCGACCGCGGCCTCATCGACGAGGCCTGCGCGCGGCTCGCCGCCGCGGTGCTCGAGCAGCCGGTGGTGTTCGTGCACCGCGACTACCACTCGCGCAACCTGATGGCGCTGCCGCAGGGCGGCCCGGGCATCATCGATTTCCAGGACGCGCTCGCCGGTCCCGTCGCCTACGATCCGGTCTCGCTGCTCAAGGATTGCTATATCCGCTGGCCGCGGGCGCAGGTCGAGTCCTGGCTGCGGGGCTACCGCGGGCGGCTGCGGGCCGCGGGCGCCGCCTCGCTCTGCGGCGCGAGCGAGCGCGAGTTCCTGCGTTGGTTCGACCTGGCCGGCGCGCAGCGGCACCTCAAGGTGCTCGGCATCTTCGCCCGCCTGTGGTGGCGCGACGGCAAGCCTGGCTATCTCGACGACCTGCCGCTGACGCTCGATTACCTGCTCGACGCCTGCGCCCGCCTGCCCGAGCTCGCCGAGCTCGGCGCCTGGCTCGCGCGCGAGGCCGCGCCTCGCCTCGCCGCCGCCAACCTGCGCGCGCGGGCGGCGGTCGAGCGGCGATGACCCGCCCGATGCGGGCGATGATCCTCGCCGCCGGCCGCGGGGAGCGCATGCGGCCCCTCACCGACCGGCTGCCGAAGCCCTTGCTCGAGGTCGGCGGCCGGCCGCTCATCGAGTGGCACCTCATCGCGTTGGCGCGCGCCGGCATCACCGAGGTGGTCATCAACCTCTCGTGGCTGGGCGCGGCGATCCCGGCCGCGCTCGGCGACGGCGCGCGCTTCGGCCTGCGTCTGCGCTACAGCGACGAGGGCCCGGTCGCGCTCGAGACCGGTGGCGGCATCTTCCGCGCCTTGCCGATGCTCGGGCCGGCACCCTTCCTCGTGGTCAACGGCGATGTCTGGACCGACTACGACTTCGCGCAGCTGCCTCCGCTCGACGATGACGCGCTCGCAGCCCTCGTGCTGGTCCCCAATCCGCCGCAGCATCCGCGGGGCGACTTCGCGTTGCAGCGGCGCGCGTCGTGCGGGCATCACGCCGTCGCCGACGTCATCACCGACCCCGCGCGGCTCGAGGCGCCCGGCGCTCCGCCGCGACATACCTACTCCGGCATCGGCGTCTACCGCCCGGAATTCTTCGAAGGCTGCGTCGACGGCCGCTTCCCGCTCTTGCCGCTGCTGCGACGCGCGGGCGCGACGGGCCGGCTGCGCGGCCTGCTGTACCAGGGGCTTTGGTCGGACGTCGGCACGCCG
Organism: Gammaproteobacteria bacterium; assembly: GCA_009923475.1. Lineage (GTDB taxonomy): Bacteria > Pseudomonadota > Gammaproteobacteria > Steroidobacterales > Steroidobacteraceae > UBA964. The sequence goes on from RFTM01000076.1 coordinate 6,379, forward strand.
CAGCGGCTGCGCGAGCTCGACGACCGCCTCGCCGGCGGCGCGCTCGGCTGACGCCCCGCGGGGCGCCGTGCGTCGTAAACTGCGCGGCATGGACCAGGACGATCCCGGCACGCCGGCCAAGCCCGCGAGCGGCCAGAAATACCGCACCCCCCAGGGGTTCACGGCGATCCGCGACGGCATCAAGGCCGCCGCCGCCGGGCCGGTGCGCGTGCCGGGCGGCAAGCCGCGGTGGCTGAAGGCGCCGCTCGCCGCCGGCCCCAACTACGAAGCCGTCCGTCGCATGGTGCGCGAGCACCGGCTCGCGACCGTCTGCGAGGAGGCCAAGTGCCCGAACATCGGCGAGTGCTGGAACGCGGGCACCGCGACGCTGATGCTGATGGGCGAGGTCTGCACCCGCGCCTGCCGATTCTGCGCGGTCGATACCGGCAACCCGCGCGGCTGGCTCGACCCTGAGGAACCGCGCAACGCCGCGCGCACCGTCGAGCTCATGGGCCTGCGCTACGTCGTGCTGACATCGGTCAACCGCGACGACCTGCCCGACGGCGGCGCGGCGCATTTCGCCGCCACGGTGCGCGCCATCAAGCAGGTGATGCCGCAGACGGCGGTGGAGGCCTTGGTGCCCGATTTCCAGGGCGTCGCCGCCGACATCGAGACGGTGGTGGACTCCGGGCTCGAGGTGTTCGCCCAGAACGTCGAGACCGTGCGCCGCCTGACGCATCCGGTGCGCGACCCGCGCGCGGGCTACCAGCGCACGCTGCAGGTGCTCGCGCACGCCAAGCGGCACCGGCCCGAGGTGCTCACCAAGTCGAGCGTCATGCTCGGCCTCGGCGAGACCGAGGACGAGATCCGCGAGACCATGGACGACCTGCGTGCGCATGCCGTCGACCTGCTGACGCTCGGGCAATACCTGCGTCCCACGGCCAACCACCTGCCGGTGGAGCGCTTCGTCACGCCCGAGGAGTTCGACCGCTACCGCGGCTGGGCGCTCGAGCGCGGCTTCCGCGAATGCGT
>RFTM01000077.1 GCA_009923475.1 Gammaproteobacteria bacterium
GTCGATGGCGGCGCGGGTGCGGGCACGCACCTGCGCGAGCGGCGAGCCGCCGTCACGCCGCACCTCGACGACATCGGCGACCGGATAGCCCGCGGGGAACACGCCGCCGAGGCCCGAGGTCACGAGCTGGTCGCCGACCTTGATGTCGGTCTGCAGCGGCAGATAGGGCAGCTCCAGCGCGCCCGGCGCGCCGGCGCCGATGGCGAGGGTACGCAGCCCCGTGCGCGCGACCTGCACCGGCACGCCATGCTCGGGATCGGACAGCAGGATGATCTCGGTGCTCCAGGGGCCGACGCGCAGGCTCTGGCCGATGACGCCGTCGCCGGCGACCACCGCCTGGTTCTTCGACACGCCGTTGCGCGCGCCGCGGTCGACCACGATGCGCTGGCGCGGGCCGTCCATGTCCTGGCCGATGACCTGGGCGGGCAACCAGCGCTCGGCCACCGCCGGCAGCTTGATCCGCAGCCCGCGCAGCTCCGCGTTCTCGTGCTCCAGGGATTCGCGCCGCATGGACAGCAGCTGCTGCGCGCGCAGCGCCTCGCGCAGGCGGCGGTTCTCGTCCTGCAGCGCGGCGCGGCTCTCGAAGATGTCGTGGGTCCAGCGCCAAGCCGCGGCCGGCGACTGCAGCGCGATGCGCAGCGGGTAGGCGGCGGCCTCCAGGCCGTAGCGGAGGCGGTCGAGCATGCCGCCACGCTGGTCGAGGTACATCAGCGCGAGCGCGAGCAGCGCGTAGCCGAGGAAGCGCAGCCCCGGCGGCGCGCCGCGCTGCGGGCGGTCGCGGCTGGCGGCGAGGCTACTCAAGCCCGAAGTTGCCGGGTCCGAGCTCGTCCATCAGTTCGAGGATGCGACCGCCGCCGCGCGCGACGCAGGTGAGCGGATCGTCGGCGATGACGGTGGGCACGCCGGTCTCCTCGGTGATGAGCTTGTCGATGTCGCGCAGCAGCGCGCCGCCGCCGGTGATGACGATGCCGCGGTCGGCGACGTCGGAGCCGAGCTCCGGCGGGGTCTGCTCGAGGGCCTGTTTGACGGCGCCGACGATGCCCTGCAACGGTTCCTGCAGCGCCTCGAGGATCTCGTTGCTGTTGAGCGTGAAGCTGCGCGGCACGCCCTCGGAGAGGTTGCGGCCCTTGACCGAGATCTCGCGCACAGTCTGGCCGGGGTAGGCCGAGCCGATCTCGATCTTGATGCGCTCGGCGGTGGTTTCGCCGATCAGGATGCCGTAGTTGCGGCGCACATAGTTCGTGATCGCTTCGTCGAAGCGGTCGCCGCCGATTCGGGCCGACTGCGCGTAGACGATGCCGTTCAAGGAGATGACCGCGACCTCGGAGGTGCCGCCGCCGATGTCGAGCACCATCGAGCCGCGCGCCTCTTGAACCGGCAGCCCCGCGCCCACGGCCGCGGCCATCGGCTCGCTGACGATGGCGACCGTGCGCGCGCCCGCACCCTCGGCCGACTCGCGGATGGCGCGGCGCTCGACCTGCGTCGAGCCGACCGGCACGCAGACCAGCACGCGCGGCGAGGGCTTGAGCATGCGGTTGTCGTGCACCTTGCCGATGAAGTACTGCAGCATCTTCTCCGTATAGGTGAAATCGGCGATCACGCCGTCCTTCATCGGACGCACTGCGTTTATGTGGCCCGGGGTGCGACCGAGCATGTTCTTGGCCTCGGCGCCAACGGCGACGATGACTTTGCCGCCGCGGTTGTAGTCATCCTGAACCGCGACCACCGACGGTTCGTTGAGGACGATGCCGCGGTCGCGGACATAGATGAGGGTGTTGGCCGTCCCCAGGTCGATGGAGAGGTCGCTGGAGAAATAGCCACGCAGGCGCTTGAACATCGGTGGGTTGCCGCGATCCGGAGGGAGGAGGGAAAGGGCGGGAAATCTACCAATCCGCGCGACCTTCCACAAGGCGACGGTGTATGATTCCCGGCCCGGCCGAGGCCGGTTTTCCCGTGGATTCCGCATGAGCCTGAGCCGCACCGACATCGAGAACATCGCCCGCCTCGCGCGGCTGGAACTGTCCGAGGCCGAGATCCCGGTCTACGCCGACTCCCTGTCGCGCATCTTCGCCTTCGTGGGCGACCTCGAGCGGGCCCCCACCGAGGGCATCACCCCAATGGCGCACCCCTTGCCGGGGCTCTCGCAGCGCCTGCGCCCCGACGAGGTCACCGAGACCGACCGGCGCGACCTCTACCAGCGCAACGCGCCCCGGGTGGAGGCGGGCCTCTACCTCGTCCCCAAGGTGATCGAATGACCGCCCTGCCGTCCTTGCCCGCGCCGACCGTCGCCGGCCTCGCCCGCGGCCTCGCCCGGGGCGAATACTCCAGCGTCGAGCTCACCCGGGCCTGCCTGGCCCGCATCGCGGCCGGCCAGCCTGCCCTCAACGCCTTCGTCACGGTCACGGACGAGTCGGCGCTCGCCGCCGCCGCCGCCGCCGATGCCGCCCGGGCGGCCGGTCACGCCGGGGCGCTCACCGGCGTCCCCATCGCCCACAAGGACATCTTCTGCACCGAGGGGGTGCTCACCACCTGCGGCTCCAAGATGCTGTCGGGGTTCGTCTCGCCCTACGACGCGACCGTGGTCCGGGGCCTGAAGGCCGCCGGCACGGTGATGCTCGGCAAGCTCAACATGGACGAGTTCGCCATGGGCTCGTCCAACGAGACCAGTTTCTTCGGCCCGGTCCGCAACCCCTGGGACCCGACCAAGGTGCCGGGCGGCTCCTCCGGCGGTTCGGCCGCCGCCGTCGCGGCGCGGCTCGCCCCCGCCGCCACCGCCACCGACACCGGCGGTTCCATCCGCCAGCCCGCGGCGCTCTGCGGCATCACCGGCATCAAGCCCACCTACGGCCGCGTCAGCCGCTACGGCATGATCGCCTTCGCCTCCAGCCTCGACCAGGGCGGCCTCATCACCGTCAGCGCCGAGGACGCCGCCCTGCTGCTCGGTCCCATGTCGGGGTTCGACCCGCGCGACTCCACCAGCGTCGACTCGCCCGTGCCCGACTACGCGGCCACGCTCGGCGACTCCCTCGAGGGCCTCACCATCGGCCTGGTGCGCGAATTCTTCGACAAGGGCCTCGACGGCGATTGCGGGCAGCGCGTCCGCGAGGCCATAGCGGTCTACGAGAGGCTCGGCGCCAAGGTGCGCGAGGTCAGCTGCCCGAACCTGCCGCTCTCGGTGCCCACCTACTACGTGGTCGCGCCCGCGGAGTGCTCCTCCAACCTCGCGCGCTTCGACGGCGTGCGCTTCGGCCACCGCTGCGAGTCGCCGCGCAACCTCGCCGACCTCTACTGCCGCTCGCGCGGCGAGGGCTTCGGCGCCGAGGTCAAGCGCCGCATCATGACCGGCACCTACGTGCTGTCGGCCGGTTACTTCGACGCCTACTACCTCAAGGCGCAGCGCGTGCGGCAGCTCATCAGCGCCGACTTCGCCCGCGCCTTCGGCGAGTGCGACCTGCTGCTCGGGCCCACCGCGCCGACCACCGCCTTCGGCATCGGCGAGAAGAACGACGACCCGATCACCATGTACCTCAACGACATCTACACCATCGGCGCGAACCTCGCGGGCCTGCCCGCGATGTCCATCCCCTGCGGTTTCGCCGGCGGCCTGCCGGTCGGGCTGCAGCTGATCGGCCCGCATTTCTCGGAGGCGCGCATGCTCAACGCCGCGCACCGCTACCAGCAGGAGACCGACTGGCACCTGCGCGTGCCGTCGGCCTGGGCCTGAGCGCCGCCATGGGAGACACCGCCATGGAATGGGAGACCGTCATCGGCCTCGAGATCCACGCGCAGCTTGCCACGCGCTCCAAGATCTTCTCCGGGTCCGCCACCGCCTACGGCGCCGAGCCGAACACCCAGGCCGACCTCGTCGACCTCGGCTATCCGGGCGTGCTGCCGGTGCTCAACGGCGAGGCGGTGCGCATGGCCGTGCGTTTCGGCCTCGCCATCGGCGCGCGCATCGCGCCGCGCTCGGTGTTCGCCCGCAAGAACTACTTCTACCCCGACCTGCCCAAGGGCTACCAGATCAGCCAGTACGAGCTGCCGATCGTCGCCGAGGGCGCGCTCGAGATCGTGCTCGACGACGGCACCCGCAAGCGCATCGGCATCACCCGCGCGCACCTCGAGGAAGATGCCGGCAAGTCGCTGCACGAGGGCCTGCCGGGCGTCTCCGGCATCGACCTCAACCGCGCCGGCACGCCGCTCATCGAGATCGTGAGCGAGCCCGACATGCGGTCCGCCAAGGAAGCCGTCGCCTACATGAAGAAGGTGCACACGCTGGTGCGCTACCTCGAGATCTGCGACGGCAACATGCAGGAAGGCTCGTTCCGCTGCGACGCCAACGTGTCGGTGCGCCGCAAGGGCGCCGACAAGTTCGGCACCCGCGCCGAGATCAAGAACCTCAACTCCTTCCGCTACGTCGAGAAGGCCATCAACTTCGAGGTCGAGCGCCAGATCGAGCTCATCGAGTCCGGCGGCAAGGTGGTGCAGGAGACGCGCCTCTACGACCCCGACAAGGGCGAGACGCGCTCCATGCGCTCGAAAGAAGAGGCCAACGACTACCGCTACTTCCCCGACCCCGACCTGTTGCCGGTCGCGGTCGGGCCCGAGGTCATAGAGTCGCTGCGGGCCACGCTGCCCGAGCTCCCCGACGAGAAGGCCGCGCGCTTCGTGCGCGAGCACGGGCTCTCGGAATATGACGCCGGCGTGCTCACCGCGAGCCGCGAGCTCGGCGCGTACTACGAGGACGTGGTGCGCATCGTCGGCCACGACCCCAAGCTCTGCGCCAACTGGGTGATGGGCGACCTCGCGGCCTTCCTCAACCGCGACAACCTCGAGGTCGGCCAGTCCAAGGTCGGTTCGGCGGCGCTTGCGGGTCTCGTCACGCGCATCGTCGATGCGACCATCTCCGGCAAGATCGCCAAGGAGGTGTTCGAGGCGATGTGGGAGACGGGCGACGGCGCCGACGCCGTCATCGAGCAGAAAGGCCTGCGCCAGATCACCGACACCGGCGCCATCGAGGCCGCCATCGACGAGGTGATGGCGAAGAACCCGGGACAGCTCGCCGACTACCGCTCCGGCAAGGACAAGCTGTTCGGGTTCTTCGTCGGTCAGGTCATGAAGGCGACCGGCGGCAAGGCCAATCCGGCGCAGCTCAACGAGCTGCTCAAGAAAAAGCTCGCCGGATGAGCGCGTCGGACGCGCTGCACCGCTTCACCGTCGAGCACCAGGCCGTCCGCGGCCGCTGCGTGCGCCTGGGGCCGGCCTGGCTCGCGCTGCGCGAGCATGCCGTGTATCCGGCTGCGGTCCGTCGCCTGCTCGGCGAGGCCACCGCCGCCGTCGCGCTGCTCGCCTCCACCATCAAGTTCGAGGGCGAGCTGACGCTGCAGATGCAGGGCACGGGCGCCGTGCGGCTGCTGGTGGCGCAGTGCACCCACGAGCTGCAGCTGCGTGCCGTGGCGCGCTTCGACGCGGAGCGCGTCGCCGCGCTGGAGGCGAAGGCCGAGGGCGCGCCCGCGTTCGCCGACTTCGTCGGCGACGGCCAGCTCGCCGTCACGCTCGAGGCCGAGGGCGGTGCGCGCTACCAGGGCATCGTGCCGCTCGGCGGCGGCTCGCTCGCCGCGGCCATCGAGCTCTATTTCGAGGGCTCCGAGCAGCTGCCGACCGCGGTGGCGCTCGCTGCCGACGACGCGCAGGTCGCTGGGGTGCTGGTGCAGCGCCTGCCGCAGACCGGCGGCCGGCCGGTCGGCGCGGCCGGCGGCGCGGATGCGCCCGGCGCGCTGGCGGCGCGCGAGGCCGAGGCGGATGCCACCCTCGAGGCCTCGCGCGCGGCGCTCGCCGGGCTCGGTCCGGACGAACTGCTGGCAAGGCCCATCGAAGACCTGCTGCAGCGCGCCTGCTCCGGCCATGACCTGCGCCTGCAGGCGGCGCAAGCGGTCGGCTTCCGCTGCCGCTGCAGCGCCGAGCGCGTCGGCGCGATGTTGCGCGCGCTCGGCGAGGCGGAGCTCGACGGCATCCTCGCCGAGCAGGGCGCGGTCACCGTGACCTGCGAGTTCTGCCATCGTCCCTGGCGCTTCGGCGCGCAGGAGGTCGCCGGCCTGTTCGGCGGCGCCGACCGCCCGCGGGACGGCTCGGCGACGCTCAACTAGGGGGCGGTGGCCGCTAAGGGCGGTGGCCGCTCGCGAGGTATTCCTCGCTCTGCATCTCGATGAGGCGGCTCGCCGTGCGCTCGAACTCGAACGCGACCCGGCTGCCGCGGTAGAGCTGCGTCGGCGCCGCTGCTGCCGACACCACGAGGTTCACCCGCCGGTCGTAGAACTCGTCGACCAGGGCGATGAAGCGCCGCGCGGCATCCTCGCTGGTGCCCGTGACGTCGAACACCGGCACGTCGGACAGCAGCACGGTCTGGTATTCGCGGGCGATGCTCACGTAATCGTCCTGGCTGCGCGGCCCTTCGCAGAGCGCGCGGAAATCGAACCACACCACGTTGTCGCAGGCCCGCACCACCGGGATCTCGCGGCCCTCGACCGTCACCGTGCCGCCGGTGACGCCCGGACCGTCGGCGAGGTCCTCGAACACCTCGGCGAGCGAAGCCCCGGTGCTGGCGGTGCCGGCCTGCAGCCAGATCGGCGCGCGCGTCAGCTGGCGCAGCCGGTGGTCGATGCCGCCGTCGACGCAGACCAGCTCGCAATGCCGCTCGAGGAGCGCGATCGCCGGCAGGAACCTCTGGCGCTGCAGGCCGTCGCGGTAGAGCCCCGAGGGCGGCACGTTGGACGTGAACACCAGCGTCACGCCCAGGTCGACGAGATGGGTGAACAGCCCGCCGAGCAGCATCGCATCGGCGATGTCCGAGACGAAGAGCTCGTCGAGGCAGACCACGCGCGCCTCGGCGGCGAGGTCGGCGGCGACCGCGGCGAGCGGGTCCGCGCGGTCGCGATGGCGGCGCAGCCCGGCGTGCACGCCCTGCATGAAGCGGTGGAAGTGGCTGCGCCGCTTGCGCGGCGTCGCCACCGACTCGAAGAAGAGGTCCATCAGCCAGGTCTTGCCGCGGCCGACGCTGCCCCAAAGATAGACCCCGCGCGGCGCGGCGCCATGGCCGGCCGGTCCGGAGAAGCGGCGCAGCAGCCGCGCCGCGAGCGACACCCGCTCCGCCCGCGCAAGCTCGCCGCGCAGCCGTTCGAGCGCGACCAGCGCCGCGCGCTGCGCCGGATCGTCGCTGAAGCCGCCGGCGGCCGCCGCCTCGGCGTAGCGCTGCATCAGGTCGCGGGCGGGCTCGCGGGCGGTCATGCGCGCAGTTCCGGCAGGTCGCGGAACAGCGCGAGCGCCGCCGGGTTGGCGAGCGCGTCGGTGTTGGCGACCGGCCGCCCGTGCACCACCTCGCGCACCGCGA
>RFTM01000078.1 GCA_009923475.1 Gammaproteobacteria bacterium
ATGCCCGCGCCGACGCCGTAGCGCAGCGCAGGGGCCATGCGCACCTGCTGCGTGCACTTCCAGACGAGGTACAGCGACCACGCGGTCCATCCGCAGTAGACCGCCATCACCGCCTGCGCCCCGGGGCCCCGCGTCCCGAGATAGATGACGTACAGCCAGAACTGGTAGCAGAACCAGGTGACGAACAGCACCTCCATCGCGGTGATGCGTGCGAAGCTGCGGTGGTTGTCGGGCGTCGGCATGCCGGGCGAGAAGCGCAGGTTGCGGTGGAAGAAGCGCATGAAGTTGCACTTGGTCTGCAGGTTGAAGATGCCGTAGAGCAGCAGCAGGGCGAACATGATGGTGACGGTGGCCTGCAGCATGTTGGCCTGCGGCGCGGCGACATAGCCGCCCTGCACCGCGGGCTCGACCGCGAAACCCTGCACCGCGTAGAGCTCGGCGAAGAACTTGAACGAGTACTCGAACCAGCCGATCCAGATGAACCAGCCGCCGACGAGCCCGGCGATCGTCGCCGGCAGTTCCGGTCGCTTCAGGCCGCGCCACACGATGACGAAGCCCAGCACGCCCACCGCCACCGCCGCCGGATAGACCTGCGCGCCGAAGGACTGCTCCATGACCTTGTAGACCGTATGGCCGAGCGGCTGCGTCAGGAAGCCGATGGTGAGGCCGAGCAACCCGACCCAGGGCTTGCGATAGATCGAAGACATGATTCCCCCCCAGGACGACATCAACGGATCGCGATCGCCCGCCCCTCGCGCCGCGGATCGGCAGCGCCCTCGAGGCGGCCGTCGCGCGTGACGCGCACGGCGTGCAGCCCCGACCCCTCGCCGCGGCCGTCGCGGAAGACGTGCCCGAGCTGCGTCAACGACGCGACCAACGCGGGATCGATGCGCGAGGACTCCGCGACCACCGGGCCGCGCGCGATGACGTTCGGCAGGTCGACGGCCTGCTGCGGCGTCAGGCCCCAGTCGAGCACGCCGACCAGCACCTTGGTCACGTAGGCGATGATGGCGTTGCCGCCCGGCGAACCGACCGCCATCTCGAACGCGCCGTCGCGGAACACGATGGTGGGCGACATGGAGGAGCGCGGCTTCTTGCCGGGCGCGACCGCGTTGGCGATCGGCTGGCCGCGCTCGTCGACGGGCCGGAAACTGAAATCGGTCATCTGGTTGTTGAGGAAGAACCCGGCGACGAAGCGCTGCGAACCGAACAGCGACTCGACGGTGGTGGTCATCGACACCACATCGCCCGAGCGGTCGACCACCACGAAGTGGCTGGTGCCCGGCACCTCCGCCGTGGCGTCGCGGCCGCGCGCCGGCGCGCCCGGCGGTCGACCTGCCTCGACCTTCTGCATGGCGCGCAGCGGCGACACCAGCGCGGCGCGCGAGCGCAGGTAATCCTTGTCGATTAGGCCGGCGAGCGGCACCGCGACCAACCGGTCGTCCGCCACGTACTCGTCGCGGTCGGCGTAGGCCAGGCGCTGCGCCTCGATGAAATGGTGCCAACCGGCGACCGTGCCTGGCCCCATCGCCGCCATGTCGAAGTTCTCGAGGATGCCGAGCACGGACAGCACGGCGATGCCGCCCGAGGACGGCGGACGCATGCCGCAGACGAGATACGCCCGATAACCGCCGCAGACGGGCTCGAGGCGGTTCGGGCGGTAGGCCGCGAGGTCCGTGAGCGTCAACGACCCCGGCATCGGCTCGGCGGCGGCGCCGGCGACCACCGCCTGCGCCACGGGACCGAAGTAGAAGCCGCGGGCGCCGTCACGCGCGATGCGCCGCAGCGTGTCCGCATAGGCGGGGTTGCGCAGGATGGCGCCTGCCGGGTGCGGCGTACGCCCGTCGGCGCGGCCCTCGGCCGTCAGGTAGGCGCGAGCCGCCGGCAGCAGCGCATCGCGCGACAGCGCCGAGCCGATCAATTCATTGAGGCGCGGCGAGACCGCGAACCCGCGCTCGGCGAGGCGGATCGCCGGCTGCCAGGGGCGCGACCAGGGCAGGCGCCCGAACTCCCGGTGCGCCATCTCGAGCATCGCGACCGCGCCCGGCACGCCCACCGCGCGGCCCGAGCGCACCGCCACCGGGAAGGCGAGCGGCTTGCCGGTCGCGTCCAAGAACATGTCGGGCCGCGCGCCCTGCGGCGCGACCTCGCGGCCATCGAAGGTGATGACATCGCCGGTGCGGGCGTCGTAGTGCACGAGGAACGCGCCGCCGCCGATGCCCGAGGACTGAGGCTCGACGAGCCCCAGCACCGCCTGCACCGCGACCGCGGCATCGACCGCCGAGCCCCCGGCGCGCAGCACCTCGAGCCCGGCCTCGACCGCCAGCGGGTTGGCGGCGGCGACCATGCCGCCCGCCTGCCAACCGCGCGCAGGCTTCGCCTCGATGACGGGCGCCGACGCGCCTGGCGGCCGTGCAGCCGCCTCGCGCGCCGCAGGCGCGGCGCATCCGGCGAGCCAGGCCGCAGAGGCCGCGGCGGCGAGGATCCCCGCTGCCCTCACAGCGCCGCCTCGATGTCACGCTCGATCGACGACGGCTCGTCGGTGGGCGCATAGCGCTTGACGACCTTGCCGTCGCGGTCGACGAGGAACTTGGTGAAGTTCCACTTGATGGCCTCGCTGCCGAGCAGGCCGGGCCGCTCGGCCTTCAGGTGCTTCCACAGCGGATCGGCGCCCTCGCCGTTGACCTCCACCTTGGCGAACAGCGGAAAACTGACGTCGTACCGCGTGCTGCAGAAGTCGCGGATCTCCTCGGGGCTGCCGGGCTCCTGCCCGCCGAACTGGTTGCAGGGGAAGCCGAGCACCTCGAAGCCGCGCGCCGCGTACTTGCGCTGCAGCGCCTCGAGACCCGTGTACTGCGGCGTGAGGCCGCAACGGCTCGCGACGTTGACGATGAGCAGCACCTTGCCGTGCCAGTCGGCGAGCGGGCGCTCCGCGCCCTCGAGCGTACGGGCCTTGAAATCGTGGACAGTGGTCATGGGAAGCGCTCCATGGACGGATGGTGGATCGATCAGCCGAACGGGGCGACGCCGAACAAGCGCAGGTGCGCGCCCATCACGAAGACGGCGTAGACGGCGAGCCCGAGAACCACCGCGAGCACGTCGTTGAAGGGCTTGCCGGGCGCGGCCGGCGCGGCGCGCGGCGCGCGGCGCTTGAGGGAGATGCGGTCGAGCACGGCCCAGGCGAGGAACGAGCCGAACAGCACGATGTCCGCCAGCATGCCGTTGGCGAGCAGGTGCGCGAGCGCCCAGAACTTCACGGCGGCGAGCATCGGATGCTTGGCGGCGCTGCGGATGCGGCCCGGCAGGTAGGCGGCGAACAGCAACGGGAACACGGGCAGCATCAAGAGCGCGGCGACATGGCGCAAGCCTGCCGGCGGCACCCACACCAGCGTCGGCTCGAGCCGCGCCATCGCGAAACCCTTCAGGAGCAGCAGGAAACCGGCCAGCGACAGCAGCGAGTAGAGGCCTTTCCAGGCGCCGGCGCCGAGCCGCGCGGCCATGGCATCGCGCCACGCGGGCGCGACGATGGACACCGAATGCACACCGAGGAACAGGACCAGCCCGAGCAACAGGGTCGACATCGATCTCCTCCTGCGCGACGCGGCACGGGGCACGGTCAGCGCGATGACGACCCCGAGGGTAAGCCGCAGGCCTCCCCGTCCGCCAGCGCATCCGCCAGTCTGGCCGACCCTCGGCAAGCGCCGACCCGGCGCAGCGGCAACGGCGCGACGCCGGACTCCAGGCGACGCAGCGTGTCCTCGGCGGGTCGAGACATGCCGACCAGCAAGGTCGCCCCGCCACCGGTGATCGTCGCGGCGCTGCGCAGCGCGACGCCCGCGGCGGCGCAGCGCTCCGCCCAGCGCTGCCGCTCGACGAGCGGTTCGGCGGCGGCGAGGCCGGCCTCGGTCGTCACCAGGGTGACGCGTCGGCCCGACGACGCCGCATGCGCCGCAAGCGCCGGCGCGAATGCGTCGCCGACCTCGTCCACCAGGGTCCACTCGCGGCCCGCCTCCGCCAAGACCTCGCGCCAACGCTCGCGCAGCCCGGGCTCGGCGCCGCAGGCCAACACCACCTCGTCGGGCCGCACCGCGAGGATGTCCGCGGCGCTGGCCGTGACGCCGCCGCGGAACTCGACCCGGGCTCGGGCCGCGCGCTGCTCCAGGTGGTCGGCAAGCTCGGCCAGCGCGGCAGCGCCCGGCAACGCCGCCGCCCCGCGCAGGCGACGCAGCGGCAGATCGCCGGCGCCGAACAAGATCACGGCCGCGCCCTGCTCGGCCGCGGCGCAAGCAGCGGCGACTCCGGCAGGACCTGCGCCCACCACCGCCACGCGCCGCGCGACGGGCGACGGCGACGGCGACGGCGACGGCGAAACGGTCTCGCAGCCCTCGCGGCCCGCGGCCAGCGCCGGGTTGACCGTGCAGCCAAGCAGTTCGCCGCGCGAGATGCGCCCCCAACACTGGTTGCAGGCGATGCAGGGCCGGGGCGCCGTGCCCCGCGCCGCATGTCGGCCCCAGTCCGCGTCGGCGATGAAGGGCCGGCCGATCTGCACGAAGTCGGCGAGCCCCTGCTGCAGCAAGCGCTCGGCCTCGGCCGGTGTGCGGATGAGCCCGAGCGCGGCCACCTTGATGCCGGGCGCGTGCCTTGCGAGGGCAGCGATCTTGCGCGCGTACGGCACCTGCCCGTCGTCAGGCGCCGCCCCCCCTACGGTCGGCAAGTGCAGGTGCAAGGAGCGCGAATGGCCGCCCCAGCACCAAGTGAGGTAGTCGACGACGCCGGCCGCCTGCACGCAGCGCGTGATGGCCGCGGCGGTGTCGAGGTCGATGCCCTGCGGCATCGCGTCCTCGCCCGGCAGCTTCACGCCGATGACGAAGCCCGCACCGCAGGCGGCCCGCAGCGCAAGGCAGAGTTCGGTCAGGAACCGCGCGCGACCCTCCACCTCGCCGCCGTAACGGTCGGTGCGCAGGTTCGAGCGCGCCGCGAGGAACTGGTGGATGAGATGGCCGTGTCCCGCCGAGATCTCGACGCCCGCGAACCCGAGGTCGCGCAGACGCCGGGCCGCGGCGGCGAAGCCCTGCACCATCAGTCCGACCTCGTCCGTCGACAACGCGCGCGGCAGCACCCCGCTGAGGTCGTCGGCGATCGCCGAAGGCGCGATCGCCTCGACCTCGGTGCCGATCAGCAAGCGCCCGCGGCCCGGGTCCTGCACTTGCGCGACGAGGTGCGAGCCGGCCGCGCGCACCGCGCCCGCCCAGGCCTCGAGGCCGGCGAAGTTCGCGGGATCGTGCGCGCGCACCTTGTGCGGCGCGCCTTGCGAGGACAGCAGGTTCATCGGCTCGGTGACGAGCAGCGCCGCGCCGCCCCGCGCCCGCGCGGCGTGGTAGGCGATGAGTCGAGGCGTGACCCGCCCCCCTTCCGCATAGCGGGTCGTGACCGCCGCATGCGCGATGCGGCTGGCCAGACGCAGGCTGCCCAGGGTGATGGGCTCGAGCAAGCGCGACATGCGGCTCCGATGACAGCCGGAGGGATGGCGCGCCCGGAGAGATTCGAACTCCCGACCCTCAGGTTCGAAGCCTGATGCTCTATCCAACTGAGCTACGGGCGCAGTCCCCGCAGTGTAACAAGCCCGTCCGCGCGGGGCGTTGCCGCCGCCCTCGGGCGCGCCGTACCATAGGTCTCCGAACCATCCTTCTCCGGAGTGTCCACGACATGAAGACGCTGTACTCGCTGACGCTTGCCGCCGCCCTCATCGCCGGTCAGGCGCAGGCCGCGTGCACCTATCCCAAGGCCCCGGAGAAGATCCCGGACGGCAGCACCTCGACCCTCGAGCAGATGCTCGCCGGCCAGAAGGAGGTCAAGGCCTTCGACGCCGCCATCACCGCCTACCAGTCCTGCCTCGAGACGCAGTTCAACGAGTCGGTCGCCGCCAAGCCGGACATGACCCCGGAGGCCCGCCAGGAACTCGAGAAGATCCGCGACCAGAAGATGAACGCCGCGGTCGACGAAGCCCAGGCGGTGGCCGACCAGCTGAACACCCAGATCCGGGCTTGGAAAGAGAAGAACGCCAAGAAGTGATCCTGATGCCCGGCGCGCGGTGGGCCGCTGCGCGCCGGGCTACACTCCCCTCATGATCCCCCCGGCCGAAGCCGACGCCCTCATCGCGCAGCACTTCACCTGCCTGCCGATCGAGTCGCTGCCGCTCGTGCAGTGCTCGGGCGCGGTGCTGCGCGAGAACGTGTACGCCGAGCGCGACCAGCCTCCCTTCGACCGCGTCGCCATGGACGGCTATGCCGTCGCGACCGCAGGCCTCGCCAAGCCCCGGCCGCTCACGGTGCAGGCGAGGCAAGCGGCGGGCGACCCGCCGCTCTCGTTGTCATCGCCCGGCCATGCCATCGAGATCATGACCGGCGCGATGCTGCCCAAGGGCTGCGATGCCGTGATCCCCGTGGAGCGCGCCGAGCGCGAGGGCGACACCGTGCGCTTCGCGGAGATCGGCCGGCTCGCATCCGGCTGGAACGTCCATCCCCGCGGCAGCGATGCACGGCAAGGCGCGCTGCTGCTCACGGCCGGCGCGCGGCTCGGCGCCCCCGAGATCGCGGTCGCCGCGGGCGCCGGCATGCCGCGCATCCGCGTGAGCGCACAGCCCACCATCAGCGTGGTCTCCACCGGCAACGAACTCGTCGAGCCGGGCGAGCCCATCGCCGCGCACCAGGTGCGCCGCTCCAACGCCTACGGCATCGTGGCCGCGCTGCGCCGGCGCGGGTTCGACCGCGTCGCCGAACATCACCTGCCCGATGACCTCGACGCGCTCACCCGTCGCCTGCGGGTGCAGATCGACACCCATGAGGTGCTGGTCCTGTCCGGCGGCGTCTCGATGGGCGCCCTCGACCTCGTGCCTGCGGCGCTGGCCGCGATCGGCGTGCGCGAGGTCTTCCACAAGGTGGCGCAGCGCCCCGGCAAGCCGCTCTGGTTCGGCGTCGCGCCCTCCGGCACGTGGATGTGCACGTCGGTGCGCTCGAAGACCGGCGGCTCGATGCCGAACTGGCGCGGAAGCCCTATCTGCTGGGAGACAGCTATTCCGTGGCTGATGCCTATGCGTTCACGGTTCTCGGCTGGAGCAAATGGGTGAAGCTCGACCTCTCGCCTTATGCGCACATCATCGCCTACATGGACCGCGTCGGCGCACGGCCCGCGGTCAAGGCGACGCTGGAAAAAGAGGGGCTGACTGCGGGCTGACGTGGCAGGCTGTCAGGCGAATTCCATGATGACGGCATCGACCTGAAGGCTGTCGCCCTTCCTGGCGTTCACGGCTTTCACGGTGACATCGCGTTCGGCCCGCAGGATGTTCTCCATCTTCAT
>RFTM01000079.1 GCA_009923475.1 Gammaproteobacteria bacterium
CCGAAGGGATGGTCCTTCGTGTCCTTGGGATTGGCGTTGATCTCGGACTTCGCGACGAGCTTGAGACCGGCGCGGGCCGCCGCGTCGATGACCGTCTGTTCGCTCACGTAGCCCGTGGCCCCCTTCGGGTCGCCGCCGCCCGGCGCCGCGCGGTGCTGCTCGACGGCCAGCGAGCCGCCGCGCTTCAGGCCGCGCGCGAGCTGCGCGAAGTTGCGGTCGAGGGCACCGTCCTGGCGCATCCAGTTGTGGATCACGCGCGAGAGCAGGATGAAGTCGTAGCGCCCTTCCGGCAGCGGCGGCGCGGCCGGACCCCAATCCACGAGCTCGACCCGGCCGTAGACGGCGGTGTCGGAGAAGTTCTTGGCGAAGGTCTCGCGCCCTTGGCGGGCGGCCGCGCTGGTCGCCGGGTTGGTGAGGTCGGCGGCGGTGGCGGCGTAACGGCCGCCCGTGCGCGCCGCGTAGGGCGCCAGGACCTGCGTCCACCAGCCCGCGCCCGGCGACACCTCGAGGATGGAGGCGCCGGGCTTCAGGCCCCAGAACGCCAGCGACGCGCCGGGGTGCCGCTCGCCGTCGCGCTCTTTCTGTTCCGCGCTGCGCTGCGGACCGGCGAGCACTGCGGCCAGCGCGGCGTCGGGCTTGGCGGCGGCGCTGCGGGTCGCGGGACCGGTCGCGGCGCAAGCGGTGAGCAGCAGGGCGGCGAACGCGAGGGAGGCGGCCGTACGGGCGGTGCGGGATGCGGGCATCGACGTCTCCTTGGGGACGGGTCGGGGGTCCTGGGGCCAGGTCGGCCGAAGGCTAGCAGAAGCGCCGCCGCGGAGGCAGCCGTTCGAGACGCGGACGGCGGGCGAAGGGGCCATGTCACCGACGGGCGCGGCCCGTTACCGTGGCGTTCGGTACAGAGGGGGGTACGCACCATGTCCGCCACCAAGCTCGACATCAAGACCATCACCGAATTTTTGGCCGAGCAGCCGGACGTGGACGTGAGCCGCGCCTGGGAGCGCTGCTGGGCGATCCACGCCGGCATCGTCGAGCGCGTGAAGCGCCGGTTCGCGGTCGAGAAGCATGCCTCGACCGCGGGCAGCGAGTACTACACCTCGCTGGACGGCGGCATGGAGGGCTCGTTCAACGCCTGGAGCGGCCCGCGGGTCGAGTGGCTGGTGCATTCCTGGCTCGGCAACCGCAAGGCAAGCCTGCTCGACATGAACGCCACCGTTTTCCTCTCGCAGCAGAGCCGCGTGCCGCACCTGGTGGTGATCTTCGGCACGGTGCCGAAGCTGTTCTTCTACGCCGACTACACGCCGCGCGTCGACCTGCGCACCGACCTCGGGTACGTGCAGAAGTACTACGAGCCGGCCAACGCCGATGCGATCAAGCTGCGCGGCCTGCCGCAGTTCACGTGGAACTGGAGCCACGGCACCTACCTGCGCGGCCTGATGTCGCCGGTGGCGACCAGCATCATGGGCGAGCTCACCGAGGACAACATCGCCACCTGCGAGCAGTACCTGAAGGGCTTCGTCGACCGCTGGTTCGGCTGGCTGGACGAGGCGGATGCGGCGCCGTTGCCGGTCGGCGAGCGCCTCGCGCAGCAGAGGTACGACCACACCGTGCGCGAGCTCGGCTATCGTACCGACCCCATGAACGTGCTGGCGCAGCGTTTTTTCGGGCCCGAGGAGTTCAAGAAGCGCCTCGAGCTGCGCATCGGCCTCGCGCAGATGGCCGAGACCCGCGGCAAGGTGGCGGCGGATTGAGCGGCGGGACGGGCGGCGACGGCGATGACGCTCCGCTCGCGTTGCGGCCGGCGCGTCTCGACGACGCCGACGCGCTGTCGGCGCTCGTGAACTCGGCCTATCGCGGCGACTCGAGCCGCGTCGGCTGGACCACCGAGGCGGACCTGCTCGGCGGCCAGCGCACCGACCCGGAAGCCTTGCGGGAGTTCATCGCCGCCGGCGAGACCTCCGGCGACCGCGTGCTGCTGGTGCATGATGGCGCGGCAGCGATCGCGGCCCCGGGCGCGCCGCAGACCGCGGCCGCCATCGACGCCTGCGTGCAGCTCGAGCGGCACGGCGACGAGGCCTACCTCGGCATGTTCACCGTGCGCCCGACTCTGCAGGGCGGCGGGCTCGGTCGCCTGCTGCTCGCCGGCGCCGAACGGGATGCGCGCCGCCGTTGGGGCGTGACCGCCGTGCACATGACCGTCATCGCGCAGCGCCCTGAGCTCATCGCCTGGTACGAGCGGCGCGGCTACCGCGCCACGGGCGAGACCGTGCCCTTCCCCTACGGTGACGCGCGTTTCGGCGAACCGCGGCGCGACGACCTGCATTTCGTGGTGCTGCGCAAGGCGCTTGCGCCTAGCGGCTAACCCCGCGCCGCGGGCCGAGCGCAGGATGACGGCACTTCCGACCGGAGACACCGACATGCCGCGCATCGCGAACGCCACCGCCCTCGTCAAACCCCTCGCCCTCGCCGCCCTCAGCGCGCTCGTCGCCGTCGCCGGCGCGCAGACCCCGAGCGGCCAGTGGGCCATCAAGCCCGCCAAGGGCCAGAGCCAGGCGCAGACCCAGAAAGACGTCTCGGCTTGCCAAGGCGAGGCGCAGGCGCACGCCGGCGCGGCGCCCGCCGATGCGGTGCGGCGCGGGCAGGCCCCGGCAGCGGCCGTCGCGCCGGCGACCAAGGGCGGCGCCGGCAAGGGCGCGCTCGGCGGCGCGGCCGCAGGCGCGGTGATCGGCGAGATCGCCAGCAACGACGCCGGCAAGGGCGCGGCGATCGGCGGCGTGGTCGGCGCGGTCGGCGGCGCCGCACGGCGCGAGAACGCGCGCAAGGAGTCAGACGCGCAGCGCACGGCGGCCGAGCAGGAGCGCACGGCGCGCCAGCAGTCCGCCTCGCAGCAGGTCGAGCAGTACAACCTCGCCTTCCGCAACTGCCTCTCGGGCCGCGGCTACAGCGTCAGCCTGTCGCAACCGGGGACGCCGGCCGCGCCCGCAGCGCGCTGACACGCCGGGCCGCGGCGCGCGGGCACGCGCCGGGCGTCACGCGGCGGCAACGCGCGCGGCGCAGCCTGCGCGGATGGATCGCCGCCGATTCCTGGGCACCTCCGTGGGTGCCGCCCTGGGTGCCGCCTTCTCGCCGCCGCCGTGTCGTGCCGGAGCGTCGGATACCGGGCACAATCGCGCCATGGCACGCGCACCCCTCGTCATCGCCCATCGCGGCGCATCCGGCCACCGTCCCGAGCACACGCTCGAGTCCTACCGTCTCGCCATCGAGATGGGCGCGGACTTCATCGAGCCCGACCTGGTGTCGACCAAGGACGGCCAGCTCGTCGCGCGGCACGAGCCCGACATCACGCAGACCACCGACGTCGCGCAGCGGCCGGAGTTCGCGGACCGCCGGCGCAGCGTGGTCATCGACGGCGTCGAGCACACCGGCTGGTTCACCGTCGACTTCACGCTCGAGGAGCTGCGCAGGCTGCGCGCGGTGCAGCCGCGGCCCTACCGCTCCAAGGAATTCGACGGCCTGTTCCAGGTGCCGACGCTGGAAGAGATCATCGCGCTCGCCAAGGCCGGGAGCGCGGCCACCGGCCGCAGCATCGGCATCTACCCCGAGACCAAGCACCCGACCTGGCACTGCGAACAGGGCCTGCCGCTCGAGCACGCGCTGCTGGAGGCGCTCGATGCGGCCGGTTGGACCACGCGCGACGCGCCGGTGTTCATCCAGTGCTTCGAGTCGGGCAACCTGCGCTGGCTACGACAGCGCACCGGCCTGCGGCTCGTGCAGTTGATCGACGGCGGCGGCCTCGAGGACGACGGCCGCGTGCAGCCGCCGCCGCGCTGGCAAGGCAGCGGCGCTTGCAGGCTCTATCCGCAGGGCGAGGTGCCGACGGACTTCACGCAGACGGCCTCGTTCGCGCAAATCGCGGAGTACGCCGACGCCGTGGGCCCCTGGAAGCGGCATATCGTCGGCTCACGGCGCGGCGAGGGTCCGGAGGCGGCCGCCGACGACACCGAACGCACGCGGCGCATCATCGATCCGTCACGCTTCGTGGAGCTCGCGCACGCCGCCGGGCTCGAAGTGCACCCCTGGACCTTCCGCGACGAAGCGCAGCACCTCGCGGCCGATTACGGCGGCGACCCGGCCGCCGAGTACCGCCAGTTCGCAGCGCTCGGCGTCGATGCGCTCTTCAGCGACTTCCCCGACACGGCGGTCGCCGCGCTGCGCGGCGCTCGCTGAGCCGCGCGGGAAGGCCTGCCAAAGAAAAGGGCCCGGCGGTCTCCCGCCGGGCCCGGTCCGTCATCGCCTTGCGGGCGATCAGAACTTGTAGCTGAGCTCGAGGCCGATCTGGCGCTCGCGGCGCAGCGTGCCGAAGATGCCGCGCGGGAACGAATAGCGGGCCACGGGCACTGTGGGCGTCGGCAGGTCCGGCTTGAGGTTGCGCGGCGGCACGGGGCCCGCGAACCCGACCAAATAGGAGTGCAGCCAGCGAGTGGCACCCACCGGCGAATCCTCGTCGAGCAGGTTGCGGCCGTAGAGACCGACCTTCCAGGTGTCGGTCTCGATGCCGATGCGCGCGCCGAGCAGCAGGGCGGAACCGGTGTAGGCCTGGTTTTCGACCTGCACATACTTCTTGCTGGTGTACGAGAGGTCGCCGTTGACGTACAGTCGGTAGTCGCCGCCGAACACCGGGCGGGTGTAGTCGGCGGTGAGCGCGGCCGTATGCTTGGCGGCGAGCGGGAAGGCGTTGCCCACGATCGAGCAGGTGCCCTTGCCGTTCAGGTTGCGCGCCGGGTCGGTCGGGTTGGCGGGGTTGAAGATGCCGCCGCCGCTCGTCAACTCGAACTGGAAGTCGTCGCAGCCCGCGGTGAACTTCGTGTCCGCCAAGGCGTAGTTGAAGCCCAGCGTCAGGTCGTCGGTCGCCGCGAAGCGGCTCTCGATCTCGATGCCCTTGATCTCGCCGTCGCCTTGGTTGGTGGCGATCGAGGTCACGGCGCCCTGCGTGGTGCCCGGCACCGCCGTCGTCAGCTGGATGTCGTCGATCTTCATCTTGAAGAGCGCGACGTTCAGCACGAGGCGACGGTCGAACCACTGCGACTTCATGCCGAGCTCGTAGTTTAGCGACTCTTCCTGGCGGAAGGCCTCGTCGGCCGGTCGGCCGGCGTTGATGGCCGTCGAGCCGTTGAAGCCGCCCGGCTTGAAGCCCTTCGCGTAGATCGCGTAGAGCGTCATGTCCGGGTTGAGCTTGTAGTTGAGGGTGGCGCGGGGCGTGTTCGACTTCCACTCGTCGTTGCCGCGCAGCGCCGAGTTGTAGGTCGCGGCGCTGGTCGGGCCGGCCTGCACGTTGACCGGCGCGGTCCAGTCGATCTGGCCCTTGCGCTCCTTGGCGTTGCGCATCTCGAAGGTGGCGGCGAGCTTGTCGGTGATGTCGAAACCGACCGAACCGAAGTAGCCCGTGTTGTAGATGTCGAAGACCTGGTACGGACGGTCTTGGCCGTTGATGCTCGCGAAGTCGATGCGGTATTTGCGGTTCTCCCACTCGAAGTGGTAGACACCGACCATCCAGCGGAAGCGGTCTTGCTGCGGCGACTCGATGCGCAGTTCGCCCGACCAGTCCTTGTAGGTGTCGCGGTCGGAGGAGGAGCCGGTGGCGAGCGGCTGGATGCCGTTGACGTTGGCGCCGATGATGTTGACCTGCGAGTGGTCGCTGTCGGCGCCGGTCTTGCGGTCCTCGTCGCGGTAGCCGCCGTTAATGACGACCGCGTGGCCCGAACCCATGATGTCCCAACGGAACGACCCGGTGACGAGGTCGAGGTCGCGGGCGACGCCCGAGAAGGCCAGGGCCTGGCGGGTGTCGTAGGCGAAGGGCGCCGCATTCGGGATGCCGACCACGACCGGCACGGCCTGGGTGGCCGGCGCGTCGTTGAGGTACACGTCACGGGCCTTCACCTCGCCGCAGTACCACTGGTTGGTGTTGTTCGTGGAGGTGGTGGTGAAGGACCCGAGGGAACGGGTGCCGGGGAAGCAGTTGTTCTCGCCGGCCGACTGGAAGAAGATCGCGCGCGTGCCGTCACGGTCGCGGTTGTGCTGGTAGCGCACGCGGAACTCGGTGTTCTCGGTGAGCGTGAGCGTGGCGTTGGCGCCGAACGAGCTGGTGGATTCGTCGCCCACCTTGCGGCCGGTGACCTTGTTGGTCCACTGGCCGTCGAACTCGTAGAAGCGGCCGTTCAGGCCGAAGGACAGCCAATCGGCAGGACGCCCCCCGATGCTGGCGCTGAGGTTGCGCTCATCGGCATCGAAGCTCGCCTTGACAGAGCCCGAAGTGCCCTCGCTCGGACGCTTGGTGACGAAATTGATGGCGCCGGAGTAGGTGTTGCGGCCGTAGAGCGCGCTCTGCGGGCCACGGATCACCTCGACGCGTGAGACGTCGTTCATGTCGAGGTTCTGGATGTCGCCGGGGTAGTAGACGCCGTCGACGAAGTAGGCGACGCCGGTCTCGACCGAACCGTTGGTGCCCGCGAGGATGCTCGCGAGGCCGCGGACCACCGGGCGCTCGGTGGCGCGGCCGAAGGTGCGGGAGAACACGAGGCCCGGCGTGAACTTCGCGACGTCATCGAGCGAAGACAGCTGGCGGTTGTCGATGTCGGCCTCGGTCAGCGCGGTGACGGGCAGCGGCACGTCCTGCAGCGACTCTTCGCGCTTGCGTGCGGTGACCACCACTTCCTCGAGCGAGGGACCCTTGGCAGCGTCGGCACCCGCCGACTGCGCGAGCGCGCTCTGGCCGGTCAGCGCCGTGGCGCCCATAGAGAGAACGAGCGCCAGCGGCGCGGTCTTCTTGTTCATCTGGTCAACCTCCCCGAAAGGACAACAAACCTTTGCACCATGTTAATGCACGGTGCGGATAGACGACAGTACCACCGCTTTTTGTGGTTTTCAGCCAACATATCGGCCCGGCCGGCCTGCGGTGATTCGACCGTTCAGCCCTCGCCCCGCAACTGGTCGATGATGGCGGGATTCTCCAGGGTGCTGACATCCTGGGTGATGGCCTCGCCGCGGGCGACCGCGCGCAGCAGGCGGCGCATGATCTTGCCGGAGCGGGTCTTGGGCAGGTTGTCGGCGTAGCGGATGTCCTCGGGTTTGGCGATGGCGCCCAACTGCTCCGCGACCCAGTCGCGCAGCTCGCGGGTGAGCGCGGCGGCGCCGTCCCCGGTCGGCCGTTCGCCGCGGCAGACCACGAACGCGCAGACCGCCTCGCCCTTGATCTCGTGCGGCCGGCCGACCACCGCCGCCTCGGCGATGCGCGGGTGCGCCACCAGCGCCGACTCGATCTCCATGGTGCCGAGCCGGTGGCCGGCGACGTTAAGC
>RFTM01000080.1 GCA_009923475.1 Gammaproteobacteria bacterium
CGCCGCCTCGAGACGCTCGTCACGCAGCGCGTGCGGCTCGTCACCGACGCCGAGGTGATGACCGAGATCCTGCATCGCTACACCGCGCTCGAGCGCCGCGGCGGCATCCAGCCCGCGCTCGATGCGCTGCTCGGCATCGTGGACGAGGTGCTGCCCGTCGACCGCGAGTCCGTCGAGCGCGCCAAGCAATTGGTGCTGCAGTACCCCACGCTGCCGGTGCGCGCGGCGCTCGAGCGCGGTATAGCGATGCAGGATCTCGGTCATCACCTCGGCGTCGGTGACGAGCCGCACGCGCTGCGTGACGAGCGTCTCGAGGCGGCGTTGCGCATCCACCTTGTTAGGGTGCGCGGCGCCGACCAGGTACATCGGCACGTTGGAGTCGATGAACACCATCGCTGCGATCGGGGGAGCCGGTCTCAGTACCCGCCGTCGCCGCCCGGCAGGGCGGTGTAGCCGCGTTCGGTCTCGGCGGTGAGGCGTTCGATGGGGCCGGTCGGGGCCGTGTGGCGCACGGCGCTGCGGATGGCGGCGAGCTTGCGGTCGATGTCGGCGGTGGACGCTTCGCGACGCGCCGCGGTCAAGGCCTGCCGCACCCATTCGGCTACGGTCATGCCGCGGCTCGCCGCCGCCGCCTGCAGCGCCGCGTACTCGCCGTCGTCGAACAAGACCTGAAGCCGCTTTGTCATAGCATGAGTCTGCGTGACTCATGCCGATGAGTCAAATGGCTACAGAGCCTTTTATCCAATGGCGACGGGTGGTTATAGTCCCGAATGGGGGTCTGGAGATGAGCATGAACGAGACGACATCCGGCGGGCCCGCGGCCCGCGCCACGCGGCCCGGCAAGCAGGGCCTCTACGACCCCCAGTTCGAGCATGACGCCTGCGGCGTCGGCTTCGTGGTCGACATCCAGGGCCGCAAGTCGAACAAGATCCTGCGCAACGCCATCGAGGTGCTCAAGAACCTCGACCACCGCGGCGCCTGCGGTTGCGAGGTGAACACCGGCGACGGTGCCGGCGTGCTGATGCAGATGCCGCACACCTTCCTCAAGACCGCGGCCAAGAAGGCGCACATCACGCTGCCCGAGCCCGGCGAGTACGCCTGCGGCCTCATCTTCATGCCGCGCAACGCCATCCAGCGCCGCCGCCTCGAAGAGACCTTCGCGCGCGTGGTGCAGTCGGAGGGGCAGGTCTACCTCGGCGGCCGCACCGTGCCCACCGACAACTCGATGCTCGGCGAGACCGCGCGCGCGAGCGAGCCGTTCATGCGCCAGGTGTTCATCCAGCGCGGTCCGGACACGCCCGACGCCGACGCCTTCGAGCGCAAGCTGTTCGTCATCCGCAAGCGCGCCTACAACGAGATCCGCGTCTCGACGCTGGGCGGCGCCGAGTCCTGGTACGTGGCGAGCCTTTCCCACAAGACGCTGGTCTACAAGGGGATGCTGCTGACGATGCAGCTCGACCAGTATTTCCCCGACCTGCGCGACCCCTCGATGGAGACCGCCATCGCGCTCGTCCACTCGCGCTTCAGCACCAACACCTTCCCGAGCTGGGACCGCGCGCACCCCTACCGCTGCATCGCGCACAACGGCGAGATCAACACCCTGCGCGGCAACATCAACTGGATGCGCGCCCGCGAGGCGCTGCTCGAGTCCTCGCTCTTCGGCGAGGACATCAAGAAGGTCGCGCCCATCGTCAACGCGAACGGCAGCGACTCTTCCATGTTCGACAACGTGCTCGAGCTGATGGTGCTCGCCGGTCGGCCCATCACGCACGCGATGATGATGATGATCCCGGAGCCCTGGTCCAAGCACGAGACCATGGACCCGGCGCGGCGCGCGTTCTACCAGTTCCATTCCAGCCTGATGGAGCCCTGGGACGGCCCGGCCGCGATCTGCTTCACCGACGGCGTGCGCATGGGCGCGGTCCTCGACCGCAACGGCCTGCGCCCGGGCCGCTACTGGGTCACCAAGGACGGGATGGTGGTCTGCGCCTCCGAGACCGGCGTGCTCGACATCCCGCAGTCCGAAGTGCTGCGCAAGGGCCGGCTGCAGCCGGGCCACATGTTCCTGGTCGACACCGAGCAGGGCCGCATCATCGAGGACGCCGAGATCAAGCGCAGCGTCGTCTCCGAGTGGCCCTACGCCGAGTGGCTCGGCGAGCACCTCGTGCACCTCAAGGACCTGCCGGCCGCGCCCAAGCTGCCGCCGCCCGAGCCCGAGATGCTGCGCGCGCGCCAGATCGCCTTCGGATACACCTTCGAGGACCAACGGCTGCTGATGGCGCCGATGGCGCGCGAGGGCGTCGAGGCCGTCGGCTCGATGGGCAACGACACGCCGCTCGCGGTGCTCTCGCAGCGCCCGCGCCTGCTCTACGACTACTTCAAGCAGCTCTTCGCGCAGGTCACCAACCCGCCGATCGACAGCATCCGCGAGGAGATCATCACCTCGTCCGACGTGTGGCTCGGTTCCGAGGGCAACCTTCTCGAGCCCAAGCCCACCGACTGCCGTCGCGTCGAGCTCAAGGGCCCGGTGCTGACCAACGAGGAGTTCGCCAAGATCCGCCGCCTGTCGATGCCGGGCCTCAAGGTGGGCACGCTGTCGATGCTGTTCCGCGCGTCCCGCGGCGCCGAGGGCGTCGCCAAGGCCATGGAGCAGATGTGCGCCGAGGCCCGCCGCCTGATCGAGGAGGAGGAGGCCAACATCCTCATCCTCAGCGACCGCGGCGTGTCGCGCGAGGAGGCCGCCATCCCGTCATTGCTGGCGGTCGCCGGCCTGCACCACTACCTCATCCGCGAGGGCCTGCGCCTGCGCGTCGCGCTCGCCCTCGAGACGGGCGAGGCCCGCGAGGTGCACCACTTCGCGCTGCTGATCGGCTTCGGTTGCTCGGTCATCAACCCGTACCTCGCCTTCGAGACGCTGGACGGCATGATCCGCGAGAACCTGCTGACCACCGTCGACCACAAGCTCGCCTGCGCGAACTTCGCCAAGGCGGCGACCAAGGGCGTGGTGAAGGTGATGTCCAAGATGGGCATCTCGGCGGTGCAGTCCTACCACGGCGCGCAGGTGTTCGAGGCCGTGGGGCTGCGCCAGGACGTCATCGACCACTACTTCACCGGCACCGCCTCGCGGG
Source organism: Gammaproteobacteria bacterium (assembly GCA_009923475.1). Classification (GTDB taxonomy): domain Bacteria; phylum Pseudomonadota; class Gammaproteobacteria; order Steroidobacterales; family Steroidobacteraceae; genus UBA964. The sequence continues at coordinate 3,129 of RFTM01000080.1, forward strand.
TCGGCGGCGTCGGCCTCGACGTCATCGCCGAAGAGGTGCTGCTGCGCCACCGCGCGGCCTTCCCGGACCGCGCGGTCAGCGACCACGTGCTGCCGCCGGGCGGCCAGTACCAGTGGCGCGCGGACGGCGAGTTCCACGTGTTCAACCCGGAGAGCATCCACCGCCTGCAGAAGGCGGTGCGCACCGGCAGCTACGCCACCTACAAGTCCTACGCCGCGCTGATCGACGACCGCGCGCGCAACCTCTCCACGCTGCGCGGCCTGCTCGACTTCAAGAAGGGCGAGCCGGTGCCCATCGACGAGGTCGAGTCCGTCGAGAGCCTGATGACGCGCTTCAAGACCGGCGCGATGAGCTACGGCTCGATCAGCAAGGAGGCGCACGAGACGCTCGCCGTCGCCATGAACCGCATCGGCGGCAAGAGCAACACCGGCGAGGGCGGCGAGGACCCCGAGCGCTACCAGCCGCTGCCGGACGGCGACTCGAAGAACTCCGCCATCAAGCAGGTGGCCTCGGGCCGCTTCGGCGTCACCAGCGAGTACCTCGTCAACGCGCGCGAGATCCAGATCAAGATGGCGCAGGGCGCGAAGCCCGGCGAGGGCGGCCAGCTGCCCGGCACCAAGGTCTATCCCTGGATCGCGAAGGCGCGGCACACGACGCCCGGCGTCGGCCTCATCTCGCCGCCGCCGCACCATGACATCTACTCGATCGAGGACCTCGCCGAGCTCATCCACGACCTGAAGAACGCGAACCGCGCCGCGCGCGTCAGCGTCAAGCTCGTGGCCGAGGTCGGCGTCGGCACGATCGCCGCGGGCGTCGCCAAGGCGCATGCCGACGTGGTGCTGATCAGCGGCCACGACGGCGGCACCGGCGCCTCGCCGCTCACCTCGACCACGCATGCCGGCCTGCCCTGGGAGCTCGGCCTCGCCGAGACGCACCAGACGCTGGTCATCAACAACCTGCGCAGCCGCATCACCGTCGAGACCGACGGCCAGCTCAAGACCGGCCGCGATGTCGCCATCGCGGCGCTGCTCGGCGCCGAGGAGTTCGGCTTCGCGACCGCGCCGCTGGTCGCGATGGGCTGCATCATGATGCGCGTCTGCCACCTCAACACCTGCCCGGCGGGCGTCGCCACGCAGGACCCGCGGCTGCGCGAGCGCTTCGCGGGCGATCCGCAGCATGTCGTCAACTTCATGCGCTTCATCGCCACGCAGCTGCGCGAGATCATGGCCGAGCTCGGTTTCCGGCGCCTCGAGGAGATGGTCGGCCGCGTCGACCGCCTCGAGCCGAAGGCCGCCATCGACCACTGGAAGGCGCAGGGCTTCGACTTCAGCAACATCCTCTACCAGCCGGACTCCGGGGCCGAGGTCGGCCGCTACCGCCAGATGGACCAGGACCATGGCCTCGACAAGTCGCTCGACATCACGACGCTGCTCGAGCTCTGCCGCCCGGCCATCGAGCGCGGCGAGAAGGTCGCGGCGAAGCTGCCGATCCGCAACGTCAACCGCGTGGTCGGCACCATCACCGGCAGCGAGGTCACCAAGCGCTGGGGCGCGGCGGGCCTGCCCGACGACACCATCCGCATCCAGTTCACCGGCTCGGCCGGCCAGAGCTTCGGCGCGTTCATGCCGCGCGGCATGACGTTCACTTTGGAGGGCGACGCCAACGACTACGTCGGCAAGGGGCTCTCGGGCGGACGGCTCGCGATCTTCCCGTCGCGCGAAGCGACCTTCCCCTCCGAGCGCAACATGATCATCGGCAACGTCGCGCTCTACGGCGCGACTGGCGGCGAGGTGTTCATCCGCGGCATGGCGGGCGAGCGTTTCGCGGTGCGCAACAGCGGCGTCGACACCGTGGTCGAGGCCGTGGGCGACCATGGCTGCGAGTACATGACGGGCGGGCGCGTGGTGGTGCTGGGCCCCACCGGCCGCAACTTCGGCGCCGGCATGTCGGGCGGCATCGCTTACGTGCTCGACGAGGAGGGGCAGTTCGCCTCGCGCGTCAACGCGCAGATGGTCGAGGTGGGCCGCGTCGAGGATGCGGCCGAGGCCGAGGCGCTGCGGGCGCTCATCGCGCGCCATGTCGAGGTCACCGGCAGTCCGCACGCCCAGCGCCTGCTCGACGCCTGGCCGACGGTGCTGCCGCGCTTCGCGCGCGTCATCCCGAAGGACTACAAGCGCGTGCTCGCCTGCCTGCAGCGCGCGCACGACCAGGGCCTCTCGGGCGACGAGGCGGTGATGGCCGCCTTCGAGGAGAACTCGCGCGACCTCGCGCGCGTGGGGGGCAACTGACATGGGCAAGCCTACCGGGTTCATCGAATACCTCCGCGAGACGCCGCTCGACCGCTCGCCCAAGGAGCGCGTGCGCGACTGGAAGGAGTTCCACCACCACCTCGACGAGAAGTCGCTGCGCAACCAGGCCGCGCGCTGCATGGACTGCGGCGTGCCGTTCTGCCACACCGGCAAGCTGATGAGCGGCGGCGCCTCGGGCTGTCCCGTCAACAACCTCATCCCGGAGTGGAACGACCTCGTCTACCGCGGGCTGTGGCGCGAGGCGCTCGACCGCCTGCACAAGACCAACAATTTCCCGGAGTTCACCGGCCGGGTCTGCCCCGCGCCCTGCGAGGGGTCCTGCGTGCTCGGCATCAACGCGCCGCCGGTCACCATCAAGAACATCGAGAACACCATCATCGAGCGCGGCTTCGAGGAGGGCTGGGTCGTCCCCGAGCCGCCGAAGAGCCGCACCGGCAAGAAGGTCGCCGTGGTGGGATCCGGCCCCGCGGGCCTCGCGGCGGCGCAGCAGCTCAACCGCGCCGGCCACAGCGTCACCGTGCTCGAGCGGGCCGACCGCCCGGGCGGCCTGCTGATGTACGGCATCCCGAACATGAAGCTCGACAAGCAGGACGTGGTGATGCGCCGCATCAAGCTGCTCGAGCAGGAAGGCGTGAAGTTCGTCTGCAACGCCGATGTCGGCGACAACTACGAGGCGCAGATGATGCGCCGCGACTACGACGCCGTCGTGCTCTGCACCGGCGCCACGCAGGCGCGCGACCTGCCGGTCGAGGGCCGCGCGCTCGGCGGCGTGCATTTCGCGATGGATTACCTCACCACGGCGACCCAGGCCGTGCTCGGCAAGGGCGCGAAGGCCGCGCCCATCCAGGCCAAGGGCCTCGATGTGGTGGTGATCGGCGGCGGCGACACCGGCACCGACTGCGTCGGCACCGCCATGCGCCAAGGCTGTCGCACCCTCACGCAGTTCGAGATCATGCCGAAGCCGCCCGCCGAGCGCGCGGCCGACAACCCCTGGCCGGAGTGGCCGAGGGTCTACAAGATGGACTACGGCCAGGAGGAGGCCGCCGCGAAGTTCGGCAAGGACCCGCGCGCTTACCTCACGACCGTGAAGCGCTTCGTCGGCGACGAGCAGGGGCGCGTCAAGGAGATCGTCACCGTGGACGTCCGCTGGGAGCAGGACGCGCAGGGGCGGCTCTCGCCGGTCGAGCAGCCGGGCACCGAGCGCAGCCAGCCCGCGCAGCTCGTGCTGCTCGCGATGGGCTTCACCGGTCCCGAGACCGCGCTGCCGCAGGACCTCGGCATCGCGCTCGACGAGCGCCGCAACATCCGCGCCGACGCCACGACCTACGCCACCAGCGTCGAGGGCGTCTTCGCCGCCGGCGATTGCCGCCGCGGCCAAAGCCTCGTGGTCTGGGCGATCGCCGAAGGGCGCGCCGCCGCGCGGGAGTGCGATCGCTGGCTGATGGGGGCCACCGACCTGCCTTGAGCCGACCTGCGGGCGCGCTGCTATCCTTTGGGGGCGGGCAGCTGCCCGCCCTCAGGAGCCGCCCGTGATCCCCAGACTTCCCGCTGTCCGTGCCGTTCTGGTCGCCTTCTTGGCGCTGCCCGCGCTCGTCGCTTGCGGCCGCGCCCCTGCGCCGGCCGCGCCGGCTGCGGATGCGCCCGTCGCCGACGCGGCCGCCGCCGCGCTTCCGGCCGCGGCCCCCGAGCGGGTGGTGGCCGACTTCTATGCGGCGCTGGCTTCGCTGCGCCCGAGCGGCGCGCGTCCGCGCCCACCGAGAAGCCGCCCTTCACCGACGGCGACCTGTTCTCGAGCCTGTTCGAGGGCCCCACCGGCTACGCCGTGGGCAAGGCCGCCTCCGGTGCCGCCGCGCCGGGCGGCCGCCTCGGTGACGTGCTCGTGCCGGTGACGCTGGCCCATGCCACG
>RFTM01000009.1 GCA_009923475.1 Gammaproteobacteria bacterium
CCCGCCATGGGAAAACTGCCCCAGCTCGATCGCCTTGCGTACGCTCACCGCGTAGCGCTCGCGGATCCACTCGGCCAGCGCGCGTCTGCGCGCTGGCCTCAGAGCTTTTTTCGGGCGACTTCTCCCAGGATGTGCTTGTCGAGCGTGAGCTCGGCGACCAGACGCTTGAGCCTCGCGTTTTCGTCACGCAGCTGACGCATCTCCCGGATCTCGGTCATGCCAAGCTTGCCGTACTTCTTTTTCCACAGGTAGAAGCTCGCCTCGCTCACGCCCAGTTGCCGACAGACGTCGACCACGGGCGTTCCGCCCTCAGCTTGGCGCAGCGCGTAGGTGATCTGCTCTTCCGTAAACCGCTTGCCCTTCATGCTCCTCGTCTCCTCTGGTGGGAAACCTCAGAGCCAACTTAGTCCAACTCCAAACTGTCCGGAATTCGGGGACGACGTCACCCCGCTAAAGGATCAACACGAACTTTCCGACATGCCGCTTCTCGAGGAAGGCGCGCTGGGCGTCGGCGATGCGTTCGAGAGGGAAGGTGGCGGCGACCAGCGGCCGGATCTCGCCGCGCTCGATGTAGCCGACGAGGTTCGGGAACACCGGCTCGTCCCAGGCGGTGCAGCCGACGAGCGTCAGGTCCTTGAGATAGAAGCTGCGCATGTCGAGCGACACGATCGGCCCGCCGATCGCGCCCGACGAGGCATAGCGGCCGCCGCGGCGCAGCAGCTTCAGCATCGCGCCGAAGTGCGGGCCGGCGACATTGTCGACGACGAGATCGACCGACTCCTCGCCGAGCAAGGCCACGGCATCGTCGTGGCGGTCGATCACCCGATCGGCGCCGATCGCGCGCACCTGCTCGGCCTTCGACGACCCCGCGATCGCGGTCACGCGCGCGCCGCGACGCTTGGCAAGTTGCACGGCCGCGGACCCGACGCCCCCTGAGGCGCCCGTCACCAGCACATGCTCGCCCGCGGCTGCCTTTGCGCGGTGCAGCATGTTCTCGGCGGTGGCGTAGGCGCAGGGGATGCTCGCGAGCTCGGCATCCGTCCAGTCGCAGCGCACCTCGAACACCTCGGCGGCCGGCACCTTCACGTACTCGGCGAAGGCGCCGTCGAAGTCGGAGCCCATCCAGATGTTCTCCATCGAGCCGAAACCCTGTGGCCGCATGCAGGCACGCACCAGCACCCGGCGCCCGAGCAGCGCGCTATCGACACCCGGCCCCGCCTCGACCACCCGCCCGCAGCAGTCCGTGCCCTGTATGAACGGGAATGGCGTGGCCACGTTCCAGCCACCGTCGGGTTTGTGGGTGGGCCGTTCTTCTTCGATGGCAGCAGCGGCATTGGTCGCGGTGCTCACTGACGACGAATACCAGCCGAGCCGGGTGTTGATCTCGGTGTTGTTCACGCCCGCCGCAAGCACGCGCAGCAGCACCTCGCCGGGGCCAGGCTCGGGGACGGGCACATCGCGCCACGCCAGACGGTCGTAGCCGCCGTTGCCGGTGGTGACCACGGCCTTCATGGTCGCAGGCTTGTTCTGCGCAGGCTGCTGCATCTGATCGCCGTCAGTCGACGAGCGCGTCGGCACGCAGCCCGGCGCGCTCGAGGTGGATGGGCAACACGCGGCCGTAGAGTTGGCGGGTGCGCTCGGGGCTGCCGACCATGCCGGGCTCCTCGGCGAAGCTGAAGATCGCCACATAGCGCAGACGCGGCCCGGCGAGCGGCGTCACGCGATGCAGCGAGTGGCGGCCCTTGAAGATCTGCAGGTCGCCGGGCTCGAGGCGCAGCGTATGGATGAGCGAAGGATCGCCATCGAGCACGCGCCCGACGCCTTCGTAGTTCTCGTCGGTGGGCGTGCGCAGCCAAGGGCTGTACTCGAAATCGCCGCCCTGTTCCGCATTCTGGATTGCGAGGGTGACGGTGTAGTTGTTCGTGTCGAAGTGCCAGGGGAAGCCGCCGCCCTCCTCCGCCAGGTTCACGATCACATCGGCGAGAGGGTCGGCGTAGCGATGGAAGCGCGGTTCGCCGAGCGCCTGCTGGATGAACGGCGCGAAGGCCGGCCACTCGTAGAGGGCGCGCAGCAGGCTGTCCGCGCCGAAGTTGTCCGCGGGGACGAAGGCGTTCGAGCGATCATAGAACCTCCGCAGCGGATGCGAGACCGGCAGCTCCGGACGGTCCTGCGTGAAGTACGGGTTGGTGCGGTTGAAGTTGCGATGCCCGAACGGCGCCGTGCGGTCGCACTCGGCGACGAGGTCATGGATCCGCTCGGCGCGGACGAAGCCCTTCAGCACCGCGCAGCCGACCGAGTCGATCGCCGCGCGCGCCTCCGCGATGAGCGCGTCACGCGCCGCGCCCGGCCGGTCGATGGGATAGCGGGCGAGGTCGATCAGGTCGCGGGCGATCGGCGGCATCACACTCTCCTGGACAGACCTCTGGACGGTACGCCAACTTGCCGTTCAGGCGAGCGTGAAACCCTCTTTCGTGATCGGCAGCGTGCGGATCCGATGGCCCGTGGCCGCGTGGATCGCGTTGCAGATCGCGGGGACCGCCGGCGGGAACACCGGCTCGCCGAGTCCGGTCGGCGAACGGTCGCTCTGCACGAAGTGCGTCTCGACCTTGGGCGCCACCGCCATGCGCGGCAGCGGATAGCGATCGAAGTTCGCCTGTTGCGCGGCGCCGTTCTCCATGGTGACCTCGAGGGCCATGGTGCCGATGGCATCGACCACGCTGCCCTCGCACTGGTTCTCGGCGGCCGAGAGGTTGATCACCGGACCGACATCGGCGGCGACGGTCACCTTGTGCACCGTGACCTTCTTGGAGGCATCGACGCTGACCTCGGCGACCTCGGCGATATGACCGAGGTGGCTGAAGTAGAACGCGAGACCGTGGTGGTGACCCTTCGGCAAGCGTTTGCCCCAGCCGGCCTTTTCAGCGGCGAGCTTGATCACACCGATCGCGCGGTCGGGATCGAGTCCGCGGTTGGTCGGCGCGCCCGTGCCGGACTTGCGACCGAACAGCTCGACCAGAAACTCCACATGGTCGCGTCCGGCGGCGACAGCGACCTCGTGCAGGAAGGACTGCTGCACCCAGGCCATGGTGTTGGACCCGGGAGCACGCCACCACACCACCGGCGTCGACAGCGGCAAGAACGACTGGGAGGCGCGGTAGTCGTCGACATAGTCCGCGGGGAACTCGTTCGGCGAGATGCCGCCGCCCTTCGAGACCTTGCCCGACGCGGTGTCCTTGAAGGTGACCATGTGGGCATCGAACGCGGCGAGCTTGCCCTGCGCATCGATACCCGCTCGATATCCCATGAAACCGCCGACACGGTAAGCGTCGTGGCGCATGTCGTCCTCGCGGGTCCACACGACCTTCACCGGGCCGTCGACCCGCCGCGACAGGTAGGCGGCTTCGCAGACGAAATCGTTCATCAAACGGCGACCGAAACCGCCGCCGACGCGCATCTGGTTGAGCTTGACCTTGTCCGCCGGGAGCCCGGCGGCTGCACCGACCAGGGCCGCGTCCGGCAGCTGCATCGGCGCCCACAGCTCGACCGCACCATCCTTGAACCACGCGACCGTGTTCTGCGGCTCGAGCTGGGCGTGCGCGACGAAGCCGAACTGGTAGAAGGCCTCGACGGTCTTGCTCTTTGCTGTGGCCAGCGCCTTTTCGACATCGCCCTTCGCCTTGACGACCGTCTCGCCCTGCGGCTTCTTCGACAGCGCCCGCGCCTGCTGCACGAAGCCCGTCCAACTGTCCTTGGAGGCGGTAGCGGTGTCCCACTCGACCTTCAGCGCCTTGCGCGCGGAGAGCACCGCCCAGGTGTTCTTGCCGATGATCGCGACGCCAGGCAACACGCCTGTCTTCATCACGTCCGCGACGGGCGGCGTGCCCTCGATGATGAAGGCATCGATGATTCCCGGCAGTCTCTTGATCTCGTCGGCGTTGAAGCTCTTGGCCTTGCCGCCCACCGAGGGGCATTTCTCGATGCTGGCGTAGCGCATGCCCGGCAACTGCACATCGAGCGCGAACAGCGGCTTGCCCGTGACGATCGCGGGGTTGTCGACGCCCGTGAAGCGCTGGCCGATGAGCTTGTAGTCCTTGCGCGCCTTCAGCTTCAGCGACCGGATGTCCGGCACCGGCAGCGCGGCGGCGGCCGTGGCGAGCGAGCCGTAGCTCGCTTTCCTGCCGCTTGCGGCGTGGATCACCGTGCTCTCGGAGGTGGCGAGTTCGGAGACTGGCACGCCCCACTGCTGCGCCGCGGCGGCGACGAGCATCGCGCGCGCGCCGGCGCCGGCGTGGCGCAGCTCGTCCCAAGCCAAGGGGGTCGACATCGAGCCGCCTGCGATCTGCATGCCGTAGACCGCGGCGTTCACCTCGGCCTGCGCTACCGTGACATCGGACCATTTGGCGTCGAGCTCTTCGGCGAGGATCACGCCGAAGCCGGTCTTGATGCCCTGCCCGATCTCCGGGTTCTTCGAGATGAGGGTGATCTTGCCGTCCGGTGCGATGCGCACGAACGCGCCCGGTACGAACGGCCGCGGCGGCGGACCCGACTGCGCCTGTGCATCGCCCGGCACGCCCAGGGACAGCCCGAGCACGAGGCCACCTGCGGCGCCACCCGCCACTTTGATGAAGCCGCGACGGCTCAGATTGGGGAGCATCCCGGGGGCGACATCCGCGCCCGTGCCTGGGCCAGCGCCGAGCATCATCTGGTTGAACTGCTCGCCGTCCATCACGCCTTCTCCTTACCAATCTGGCCCTTGCCGGCCTGGCCCTTACCCGTCTGAGCAGCAGCCTTGATCGCCTTCTTGATGCGTCCGTAGGTGCCGCAGCGGCAGATGTTGCCGGCCATCGCTTCGTCGATCTGCGCGTCGGTCGGGTCGGGGTTGGTCGCGAGCAGCGCCGTGGCCGACATCAGCTGGCCCGCCTGACAGTAGCCGCACTGCGCGACATCGTGGTCGACCCAGGCCTGCTGCAACGTCGAGAGCCGTTCGCCCTGGGCGAGGCCCTCGACCGTGGTGATTTTCAGGCCGGCGACGGCGCTAACGGGGATCTGACAGGCGCGGACGGGCTGTCCGTCGAGGTGCACCGTGCAGGCACCGCACTGGGCGATGCCGCAACCGTATTTGGTGCCGACGAGACCAAGCTCGTCGCGCAGCACCCAGAGCAGCGGCGTGTCATGCGCCACCCCGTCGAGTTGGAGGTCCTTGCCGTTGACTTGGAGTCGCATCATGGTCGCTCACCAGGCTGGGTCGTGGATGGGATGCCCGGCTCCGATTTTGCCTGAGCGCCGTGGCGGACGCAGCGGATCCGCCGGGCCGAGAGGCCCATCGACGGCGTCTATCACCGACATCGGAACAGACGATTGGAACTATGGACCGCCAGACGCCAATCTGCGCTCGCGTCGCAGGAGCGCGGCGCCTCATCCCCCGTTCTACACATCGCCAGGAAGCCACATGTCCCTCATCAATACCGTCATCAAGCCGTTCAAGGCCACCGCCTACCACAACGGCAAGTTCGTCGAAGTGACCGACCAGTCCCTGAAGGGCAAGTGGTCCGTCGTGTTCTTCTACCCCGCCGACTTCACCTTCGTCTGCCCGACCGAGCTCGGCGACCTCGCCGATCATTACGCCACCCTGCAGTCGCTGGGCGTCGAGGTGTACGGCGTGTCGACCGACACCCACTTCACGCACAAGGCCTGGCACGACACCTCGGACACGATCCGCAAGGTCCAGTACCCGCTCGTCGGCGACCCGACCGGCACCATCACCCGCAACTTCGGCGTGATGATCGAAGAGGAAGGCCTTGCGCTGCGCGGCACCTTCGTCATCAACCCCGACGGTGTGATCAAGCTCTGCGAGATCCACGACAACGGCATCGGCCGTGACGCCAAGGAGCTGCTGCGCAAGGTCCAGGCCGCGCAGTATGTCGCCAAGAACCCGGGCCAGGTGTGCCCGGCGAAGTGGACCCCGGGCGCCGAGACCCTGAAGCCCTCGCTCGACCTCGTCGGCAAGATCTGACCGGTCGCCGCGCGGACCTCACCGAGGAAGACCCTGATGCTCGACGACGCTCTCCAGTCACAGCTCCGGACCTATCTCACGAAGATGGTCCGGCCCGTCGAGCTCATCGCCTCCCTCGATGAGTCCCAGGGTGCGCAGGAGATGCGCACCCTGCTCGAGACGATCGCCAGCCTGACCGACAAGGTGTCGGTCAGGCTGGACGGTCGGAACGAGCGCCGCCCCTCGTTCCAGATCCGCCGCGAAGGCGAGCAGACCTCGCCGCATTTCGCGGCGGTGCCGCTCGGCCACGAGTTCACCTCGCTGGTGTTGGCGCTGCTGTGGAGCGGCGGCCATCCGCCCAAGGCCGAGGCGGCCACCCTCGAGACCATCCGCGGCCTGCAGGGCCCGCTGCGGTTCGAGGTGTTCATGTCCCTCTCCTGCCACAACTGCCCGGATGTGGTGCAGGCGCTGACCTTGATGTCGGTGCTCAACCCCGCCATCGAGACCGTCGTCATCGACGGCGCGCTCTACCAGGACGAAGTCACGGCGCGTCAGGTGATGGCGGTGCCGATGGTGTTCCTCAACGGCGAACTCTTCGGCTCCGGCCGCATGAGCCTCGAGGAGATCGTCGCCCGTCTCGACACGCAGAGCGCCGACAAGGAGCGCGCCAAGATCGACGCCAAGGCGCCGTTCGACGTGCTGATCATCGGCGGCGGACCCGCCGGCGCGGCCGCAGCGGTCTACGCCGCTCGCAAGGGCCTGCGCACGGGCATCGCCTCCGAACGCTTCGGCGGCCAGACCAACGACACACTGGGCATCGAGAACTACATCTCGGTGCTGGAGACGCAGGGCCCGCGTTTCGCCACCGACCTCGAGGCGCATGTGCGCCATTACGGTGTCGACATCATGGACCTGCAGCGCGCCGAGAAGGTCGTACCGCCCGCCGCACCCGGCGGTCTCGTCGAGGTCAGGATGGGCCACGGCGGCACGTTGCGCGCGCGCGCGGTCATCCTCGCGACCGGCGCCCGCTGGCGCAATGTCGGCGTCCCCGGCGAAGCCGAGTACCGCAACCGCGGCGTCGCCTACTGCCCGCACTGCGATGGGCCGCTCTTCAAAGGCAAGCGCGTCGCCGTCATCGGCGGCGGCAACTCGGGCGTGGAAGCCGCGATCGACCTCGCCGGCGTGGTCGGCCACGTGACCGTGGTCGAGTTCGCCGATCAGCTCAAGGCCGACGCGGTGCTGGTCGCGAAGCTCAAGAGCCTTGCCAACACCACCATCATCCTGAACGCCCAGACCACCGCCATCGAGGGCGATGGCAAGACCGTCACCGGCCTCACCTCCAAGGACCGCAGCTCGGGCGAGGCGAAGACGCTCACCCTCGACGGCGTGTTCGTCCAGATCGGTCTCGTCCCCAACACCGAGTTCCTGAAGGGCACCGTGGCGCTTTCGCGCTTCGGCGAGATCGTGGTGGACCACCACGGCGCCACCGACGCGCCGGGCGTGTTCGCGGCGGGCGATGCCACCACCGTGCCCTACAAGCAGATCGTCATCGCCGCGGGCGATGGCGCCAAGGCGGCGCTCGGCGCCTTCGATTACCTGATCCGCAGTTCCGCGCCCGCAGTCGACGCGGCGGCCTGAGGCGACGCGCGGAAGGTCAGCCGAGCAGCCAGCTGATCGCGAACACGCCGAGCATCACGAACACCAGCGCGACCTTGGTGAGCGTGCCGACGGCAAGGCCGACCCAGGTGCCGACGCCGACGCGGGTCGCGACATCCAACTGGCGGCGTGCCCAGTACTCGCCGATCACCGCCCCGGCGAACGGCCCGAGGGCCAGCCCTGCGAACCCGAAGGGCAGCGCCGCCAGCGTGCCGAGCGCCGAACCCCACAGCGCGGAGCGGCTGGCGCCAACCCGTTGCGCACCGAAGAGGCTGCCCAAGATGTCAGCCGCGAACGCCAGCGCCGTCAGCACGCCGAGCACCACCAGCGTGGGCCACCCGATGCGCGTGAAGTCGTCGATGGAGGCGGCCACCAGCATGCCACCGAACACGGCGATCACGCCGGGCACGCCCGGCAGCACCAGCCCGATGACGCCGATGAGCATCAAGGCACCCGCGATCAACCAGAGCACGACCGGATCGAGCGTCATGTCATCACCGCAGCGATGTCGTGAGGGCGATGCCGTGAGCGCGGTCGTTGACGATCACGAGTCGCATCATCGTCGCTCACCGCGTGGGAGTTGCCGGGGCCTTCTTGCCTGATTCCGCCGGACCAGGCACGGCCCGCGCCTTCCATGCGGCCAGCACCTCGGCCTCGCGTTCGGGCTTGATGCCTGCACGCAGGGGGGCGTTGCGACGCTCCTCGGGCTGGGCCGCGAACCAGGCCCGTGTCGCCCCGACCGTATCGGCGAGGCTGCGGAAAGTGAGCTGCGCAGCGACCGCCTTCGCGTTGCTGCGCGTATGGAAGCCGGCCATCTCGCCCTGCCCCGGCATCCAGACCGGCATGTCGCCCCAGGGACTGACGTTCTGTGCCATCAGGAAGTCCGTGGGCACCCAGTGAAGCCGCGCCCCGGCCGTGGTGCTTGCACGGATACCGTAGAGCAAACCGGCCATGTCGAGGGCCTCGTCCGGGCCGAAAGCGTTGAAGGCGCCCGTCTTCCCGGCTTCGGCCAGCCGGATCATCCACTCGCCGAGATCGCGCGAATCGATGTAGCGGACCGGGTCGCGGCCGTCGCCGGGGCAGAGCACGTCGCCGCCCTTTGCCAGACGCATCGGCCAATAGGTGAAACGGTCGGTTTCATCGCCCGGCCCGACGATCAGGCCCGGGCGGATGATCGTGGCCAGCGCGCCGAAGTGCTTGAGGGTCTCGGCCTCCGTGGCCGCCTTCAGGCCGGAGAACTTGCTCATGTCGGCGCGGAGGCTCGCCATCGTCTCCTGCAGCGGATCGCCGGCGAACGACGCCAGCGCCGCATTCTCGTCGTCGCCCGGTGTCGCATTGTCGGCGTAGGCCGAGAGGCTCGAGACCATCATGTAGCCGCCCACGTGGCCCTTCAGGACGGCGGCGGCATCCCGGATCCAGTGCGGGACACTGCTCGGGTTGTCGATGCAGATGTCCCAGCGCCGCCCCTTGGCGACCTCGGCGGCAAGGCTCCGGTAGTCGTTGACGTTGCGGTCGCCGAGCAGTTGCTCGACCGTACCCGGCCATTCACGCTGCCGACGTCCCCGGTTGAAGATCGTCACCTTGTGGCCTCGCGACAGCGCGTAGGCCACCTGATGCGGACCCGTGAGCCCGGTGCCACCGAGGATCAGGATGGACAGCTTGCGCGTGGCGTCGCGCGTCGCGCCTTGCGAGGGCGACTGCGCGCGGCCGGCGCCGGCCAGACCGACGGCAGCCGCCAAGGCGCCGAATTTCAGGACATCACGACGGTCGATGGACATGGCTCCCTCCGCGGTCAGATCGCATGTGGGCAGGACGTTCAAACTATTCCCGACAGTTCAGTCTACTTCATGGGACGGCCTTGTGACGGGACCGCGCTGGCCGGCACGGGCGCGCAGCAAGAAGCCGCCCATTGACAACCGTGCGCACGGGCCCGGTAATCGCGGGATGCGCATGCTCATCGCCCCCGTCATCACTGCTATCGCCCTTCTGTCGTCTCCCGTCGCATCCGCGCGACCCGATCCGCTGCAAGCGCTGGCGGACGCGCTGGTCGCGCGCGACCCGGCGATCCCCAGCGTCGTGATGCGGGCCGTTTCCCCGTCCGCGGGGATCGAGTGGTCCGGTGCAGCCGCCGGCGCGCGGGAAACCGGTCCGAAACCACTGCTTGAGCGTCCGTTCCGGATCGCGAGCACCACCAAGCTTTTCGTCGGCGCCGCCGTGCTGCGCCTCGTCGAAGACGACAGGCTCGGCCTCGAGACATCGCTGGAGGGGTTGGTGTCCGCATCGACCCTCGAGGCACTGCGCCGCGGCGGTCACGACCCTGGACGGATCACCCTCCGACATCTGCTCTCGCACACGGCCGGCCTGCCCGACCACACTCAGATGAAGGCCTTCCCGGCAGCGGTCACCACCGACCCGCAGCGTCGTTGGCGAAGGGACGAGCAGATCGCCCTGGCGATGGACGGCACCCGGCCTGTCGGACAACCCGGAGAGACCTGGTCCTATTCGGACACCGGCTATGTCATCTTGGGAGAAGTGATCGAACGCCGGACGGGGCAATCGCTGGCGATGGCGATCCGTACGCTGCTGCCACTCGATCAGCTGGGTCTCGCCGACACCTGGTTCGAGACCTTGGAGCCCCCAACCCGCGCCGGCGGTTCACCGCCACGCCTCGCGCAGTATTTGGGCGATGTCGACATGACCGCCGCGGACCCCTCCTTCGACCTGTGGGGCGGCGGCGGTCTGGTCTCCACGGTCAAGGACCTCACGATCTTCATGCGCGCGATGCTGGACGGCAAGGTGTTCCGCCACCCCGAAACGCTGCAACTCGCGTTGGCGGCGCCCCGTCCGGTCAAGGCCGGCGCCGACACAAGGCACGGCCTCATCTTCTTCCACGACCGCTTCGCCGGACACGAATGCGTCGGCCATCCGGGCTTCTGGAATGTCGATCTGGTGGCCTGCACCGATCTCGACCTCGTGTTGGCGGTCAGCCTGAACCAACCGATCACAAGACAACCCGACGAACGACGCCGACTGGTGACCGATATCGTCACCGCCGCAGGGAAACCCCGGTGACAACGCGCTCGGACGTCCCGGCGCCCCTCACTCCCATTCGATCGTCGCCGGCGGCTTGCCGGAAACGTCGTAGACGACGCGCGAGATGCCAGGCACCTCGTTGACGATCCGGCGCGAGCAGACGTCCAGCAGCTCGTACGGCAGATGCGCCACTGACTTCACGAGCGGTCAGAACACGCAGAGCTGACCTGCTACGCCACAAATGCGTGACCAAACGCCGTCATAGATAGCGCCTCTGAATCGCCGCGAAACAGCCTGTTCACCGTGCCGGCGGGGAAGTCAGTGAAAAGCGGCGACGTCGGATCATTCCAGAGCGCGTGCTGCGGCGGCACGAGGGCGATCGCATAGATTGGCTGGAAGTCGGTGACGAAGAGATCCTTGTAAGCGTAGTCGCCTACAGGACCCAAATTGTAGTAACCGAAACCGTTGTCACGACCCCACTCACACACCGCAAGACAGGCGTATATCCCCGGCGAGCGGTTGCGATAAGTCTCGTTCCACTGGCAGAAACTGCCGTAGATCTGGTCGTACTTCGGCATCAGGATCGAGACATCGACGAAAACCAGTTCGCCGATCGCGTCAAAGCAGCGGATAATCAGCACATCAAGGCTACGGACATAATCGAGGAAGCCCTCAATTTCGCCGACTTCGATCTCACATTTCTTAAAGTGCCGGCCACCCATCTCCAGCATGGCATTGCGATCCAACTTCGACCCAGGGGTGACCACAGTATCCAGCCGGAAATCACGAAATCGCCTTGAAAGCTCACCGAACTTGCGTGCGCGTCGTGAATCTGTCCAGAACTCTCGCGACCTCAAGTTCACCAGGCCGTATCGGTCGTTTATCGGCACACCGTACTGGCTGTCGGGAGGGACCGCGTAGACGAGGAGCGGACGCTTGGCACAAGCAATCAGCTCAGCGGAGACATCGATGTATGGACACAGCGCATCCCAGCGAGTGGTGTAGTACGGGATACAGTTGTGCTCACTGCGGATGCACAAGTTGTTTGAGGTAAAAGTCTGGTAGCCCACCCGATGTACAAGCGCCGGCCTTCGGCCCGGCCCGATCGGCTCGCCTGGAGGCTGCAACAGCTCCATCTGCATCAGTCGGACATTCCACTCAGGGGAACGAGCTCGAAATACTCCCTGTCGAAAGCGAAGTTTGCCCGCAGATAGTCGGCGTCCGTCTTTTCGAGAGCGGCTATTGCGGCCCGCATACGGGCGAGGTGATGCGAGGCTTCGCTGCCCTCATCCGCGAGTTGCCCGAGATACAGCCCCAGCAGCGGACACTCGCGATCGAAATGGAAAATTTGCTCTTCCGGGTCATATGCGAGCGGGTAGAGGTCGCAGCCGAAAGGCTTGGATTTCCCAAGGGAGCAACCCGTGGCCGCAAGGTGGGCGCATCGGCTTTCCACACAAATGGGCTTCAAGGCACGACGCTCCGCAGAGGTCAGATTAACCTCAAGCGGCGGCGCACCATCGTCTACGTGGCAGCAGCGCTTGCACTCAGCGCATCGGTCAAACAAGGACACGACCACCTTGACTTTCTGGTTGTTTGCGTAGGATCCCCGGAACAATATACCAGAAATCTACTTGGGCAATACTTGGGCAATACCTCCACGCCGATCAACTAGCAATTGGCGCCGTGCGCGAGCGAAATGACTTAGGCGCCTGTTTCAGGTTCTAATCAGACCTCAGCCACTAAGGCGCGAGACCATGGACCGCAATAGAATCGCGAGACATTTGCAGGATGAACTACACTGCCGCATTGGCGTGTCGGGCCTGCATGGGGTGGGCGTGATCGCTGTCCGCCGCATCCCGAAAGGCACGCGCGTGCTCCGGTCGACGCTCTCGACACGTGACATCAGGATGCCGAAATCGGCGCTGAACCTGCTACCCGCTGCGACGCGTCGCCTGATCGAAACGTTCTGCGAGCATGACCACCGTTTCTTCTGGCTGCCCCGCGCGGGTCTGAACGCCTTCAGTCTGTACCAGTATCTGAACCACTCAAAGAAACCCAACGTGATGCTGGTCAAACCCGGTCTATATGTAGCGACAAGCGCGATCCGTGCCGGCGAGGAACTGACTCTCGACTACGACCTCACCTTCGGCGAAAAGCATGTCTTTCGGGCATGATGACCGGCGATCCCGCGCACCGAGGCGCAGCTCGGCCTGATGCTGATCCTGCGAAGCCTTCTCAAGGGCTGCGGGGAGACAGTTGCCGGCGCATCGCTGATACCCGATACACCGCCCCGCCTACTCCCACTCGATCGTGGCGGGCGGCTTGCCGGTGATGTCGTAGACCACGCGGCTGATGCCCTTGACCTCGTTGACGATGCGGCGCGAGCAGGTGTCGAGCAGCTCGTAGGGCAGGTGCGCCCAGTGCGCGGTCATGAAATCGACCGTCTCGACGGCGCGCAGCGCGATCACGGGGTCGTGGCGGCGGCCGTCACCGGTGACGCCGACCGACTTCACCGGCAGGAACACGGCGAAGGCCTGCGAGGTCTTCTCGTACCAGCCGGCCTTGAGCAGTTCTTCGATGAAGATGTGGTCGGCGAGGCGCAGGGTGTCGGCGGCGGCTTGGGTGACTTCGCCCAGGATGCGCACGCCGAGGCCGGGGCCCGGGAAGGGATGACGGTGCACCATCTCGGCAGGCAGGCCGAGCTCGAGGCCGATGCGGCGCACCTCGTCCTTGAAGAGTTCCCGCAGCGGCTCGACGAGCTGCAGCTTCATGTGCTCGGGCAGGCCGCCGACATTGTGGTGGCTCTTGATGACATGCGCCTTGCCGGTCTTGGCGCCCGCAGACTCGATGACATCCGGGTAGATGGTGCCCTGCGCGAGGAACTCGACGCGCTCGCCGGCGCTGCCGGCGGCGAGCTTGCCCGCCTCCTCGTCGAACACCTCGACGAAGAGCCGGCCGATGATCTTGCGCTTGGCCTCGGGGTCGGCGACGCCCTTCAGCTCGCGGAAGAAGCGCTCGGCGGCATCGACGCGGATCACGCGCACGCCGAGGTTGCGCGCGAAGAGGTCCATCACGGCATCGCCCTCGCGGTGCCGAAGCAGTCCGTGGTCGACGAACACGCAGGTGAGCTGGTCGCCGATGGCTTTGTGCAGCAGCGCCGCGACCACCGACGAATCGACGCCGCCCGAGAGCCCGAGCAGCACGCGGCCCTTGCCGACCTGCGCGCGCACGCGCGCGATGGCGTCGTCGATGATGCTGCCCGCGTTCCAGTCGGCGGCACAGCCGCAGATGTCATGCAGGAAGCGCGCATAGAGGCGCGTGCCCTGCTTGGTGTGCGTGACCTCGGGGTGGAACTGCAGCGCATAGAAGCGCCGTGCTTCGTCGGCCATGCCGCCGATGGGCAGGTCGGGCGTCGAGGCGATGACCTTGAACCCGGGCGGGAGCTCGGTGACGCGGTCGCCGTGGCTCATCCAGACATCGAGCAGGCCGTGGCCCTCGGCGTTCACGCGGTCCTCGATGCCCTCGAGCAACTTGGAGTGGCCGCGGGCGCGGATCTCGGCGTAGCCGAACTCGTGCACCGCGCCGGGCTCGACTCGACCGCCCAACTGCGCAGCCATGGTCTGCATGCCGTAGCAGATGCCGAGCACGGGCACGCCCATCTCCCACACCGCCGCGGGCGCTGCGGGCGCGCCCGCCTGCGTCACGGACTCGGGGCCGCCCGAGAGGATGATGCCCTTGGGCTGGAAGGCCCGCACGTCGTCATCGCCCGCATCCCAAGGATGGATCTCACAGTAGACACCGAGCTCGCGCACGCGGCGCGCGATGAGCTGCGTGTACTGCGACCCGAAGTCGAGGATGAGGATGCGGTCGGCGTGGATGTCGCGGGCGGTCATGGCT